>NZ_JAENWL010000125.1 GCF_016650095.1 Clostridium sp.
CAGATTTTAGTGGAAGAAATGATCTTACTATTGACGGTAAAAAGTTTTCAGGTAACGCACAATATAATTACAAGGACAGAGTTCTTCATCATGGAACCTTACTTTTTTCATCAGATATTTCAAATTTATCAAAAGCATTACGAGCAAAACCTTTAAAATTCCAAGATAAAAGTATTAAATCCGTATTAAGTAGGGTAACTAATATAAGCTCTCACTTAAAACAGCCTCTATCTATTGTGGATTTTGAAGCGTTAATTATGAACTATATTGTGGCAGAAAATAATTCAGATTCCTTGTATGAATTTACTCCTACTGATATAAATAATATAAATAAGCTTGCATCCGAAAAATATTCCACTTGGGAATGGAATTTTGCTCATTCACCAAAATATAATTTTATAAATGAAAAGAAATTTCCATTCGGTACAATTGAATGTAATATGGAAGTACAGCATGGAATAATAAAAGATATTACGATATATGGTGATTTCTTTAGCAAACTTGATATTTCAGACATAGAAGCAGCACTTATAGGTGTAAATCATGTAGAGCCAGCGGTTAAAACAGCACTTTCAGCCTTTAATATCTCTGATTATTTTTCAAACGCTGTTATCGAAGATATTTTAAGTTGTATATTTTAAAATTCAATTATATATTTCAAACTATAGACCCAATAAATTCAGCAATTTCTTTTTAAAGGTATTATATGTATAAAAAAATTTATTGACTAAATTCACATTTACTATTAGAATAATAAAGAAATAATAAATTTTATATTTATGGATGAAAATTATTGGAGATATCCACATTGGATAACCGTAGAAGAAAGAAATAAATCTATGCTAAAGGTTTATTTTGAAACTTTCAGGTTTCAGGAATATTCTAGAATATTCCTTGCACAATAATTTGACATACCCCTGGAGAGACTACTTAAATGTGGCATCAACGGAGCAACTTAGACTAACATCTAAGGAAACTTTCAGATAAAAGGACAGGGAGTAAAAGGGCAGTGTTTTTTGTGCCCTTTTGCTCCTTGTCCTTTTATGTTTTAAAGATATTTCAGAAGAAGATTATAAAATTTCCTTTTGAAGTATTTGATTAATTACATATGAATTTTCTATTATTTTAAAACTAACAAAAGAAAGGATGATTTGTCTTGGAAACATCAAAAAAATTAAATTCTAACAACACTTCACCACAAACATTAAAAAAAGAAATTGGTTTACCAGGAGCCATTGCCTTAGTTATAGGTATGGTTATAGGTTCTGGAATTTTCTTTAAACCTTCCATTGTATTTAATAATGCCGGTTCCCCAATGATGGGAATACTTGCTTGGGTAGCCGGCGGTATTATAACTATGGCTTCTGGTCTTACTATAGCTGAAATAGCAGCAGCCATTCCAAAAACTGGAGGTATCTTTGTATATCTTAAAGAACTTTATGGCGAAAAATGGGCATTTTTATTTGGTTGGGTACAAACAGTTATTTATGTTCCTGGTGCTGCGGCAGCCCTGGCAATAGTACTCGCAACTCAAGCTACTAATTTTGTGCCAATGAGTGGACTTCAGCAAAAATTATTTGCAATACTTATGATGTTTGTTATCACCGTTGCAAACGTGCTATCAACAAAACTTGCTAGTAAGATTCAATTCGTTGCAACTATTGCAAAACTAATTCCAATTTTTGTTATTATAGCCTTAGGCCTTATAAAAGGAACGGCTCACAGTTTTTCTATGCCTGTAGGCGCTGCAACTGCTGGTGCTGGATTTGGAGCAGCTATGCTTGGAACACTTTGGGCTTATGATGGCTGGATAGGTGTAAGTAATATAGCAGGAGAACTTAAAAACCCCAAAAAAGACATTCCAAAGTCCATAATTTGGGGTGTAACCATTATTATATCAGTGTATGTTTTATTTAATTTAGCAGTTCTAAACGTAGTTCCTATAAAATCTATTATAAGTTCTAATACAGTAGCTTCTGATGTTGCAACAATTTTATTTGGAAAATCAGGTTCAATATTTATAACAGTTGGTATATTAATTTCAATTTTCGGAGCATTAAATGGTTATATAATGACAGGAGTTAGAATACCTTTTGCTATGGCTCAGGATAAGCTTTTACCTTTTGATAAGTTTCTCGGAAAAGTTGATGAAAAATATCAAACACCATTAAACGCTTTTGTTTTCGAGTTTATACTTTCCTCGCTATATGTATTTAGTGGGTCTTTTGATACCTTAACTGATCTTGTTATATTTGTTTTATGGATTTTCTTCACAATGGCAGTAGCTGGTGTTTTTATATTAAGAATAAAACATAAAGATATAGAGAGACCTTATAAAGTACCATTCTACCCAGTAGTTCCACTCGTAGGAATTCTCGGAGGTATATATATCCTAGTAAGTACGCTTATAACTGACACTTCAAAAGCACTTATAGGACTTGCAATAACCTTAATTGGACTACCTGTATATTGGTACATTACAAAAAAGAAACAGAATAATTAAAATAAAGATTGTTCTTACAACAAAAAGTATGCTAATTAGTAAAATTAGCATACTTTTTTATTTTAAACTTCGCCTTTTAATCCAATTTCCTCAGCAACACTTTGCATACCTTTTATTGTTTCGTCGAGTATATCATTAATGTCCATTCCCATTCTTTCAGCACCTGAAAGAATAACATCTCTATCGACACCTGCTGCAAAACTCTTCTGCTTAAATTTCTTCTTAACTGACTTTACTTCTAGGTCCAGCACACTCTTGCTTGGTCTCATAAGCGCAGTTGCTGTAATAAGTCCCGTAAGTTCATCTATTGTAAACAGTACATTCTCCATTTTATGTATTGGTTCTACATCTATACAAAGCCCAAAGCCATGACTCTGCACAGCATGTATGTACTCCTCTGGGTAGCCCTCTGCCTCTAATAATTCCTTTGCTTTAACACAATGCTCCTCAGGATACATCTCATAATCCACATCATGGAGAAGCCCAACTATGCCCCATTTATCTACATCTTCATCATTTAGACTAGCAAAATGCCTCATAACGCCCTCAACAGCGAGTCCATGCTTTATCAGACTGTCACTCTTATTATACTTTTTTAATAACTCAAAAGCCTGTTCCCTTTTAGGAGTTATTTTTTCCATAAATAAAACCTTCTTTCCCTTAGTTAATATTATTATTATGTAAATTATAGTTCATTAAGAAAATTAAGTCAATTATATATTGCTTATAACCAGCAGTTAGTACAAATCCTGGATATTCATTTTGTCTATCCCTCTTTTGTTTTTAAATTTTTCACTTTTTTATTGCTTTTCCAAGTCTATCATTTACAATGTTACCATGTTTTAGAGCAATTTCTCCTCCGATAAGCACATATTCAATTCCTACAGGTTTCTTTGTCGGCTCTAAATATGTTGCACCATCTTCCATTCTGCCAAGATCAAATATAGTGACATCAGCATCTGACCCTATGCTTAGAGTCCCTTTTGATTCAAGTCCCATTCGCTTTGCTGGCATGCAGGTTATCTTTTCTATAGCAGTTTTGAGTGACATTATTTTTTTCTTGTTTACGTATTCATTAATGAACCTTGGAAATGTTCCGCTTCCCCTTGGGTGCCCTTGCCCATTATTATATAGACCATCACTTACTATAATGCCTGCAGGATGATTTATAGACATATCTACTTCCTCTTCCCCTAAGAGATGTGCAATTACTAATGCCTTTGGGTCCTCTTTCCTTTGCTTATCGAAAGTTTCTTTGCTAAACCTTTTACCGGGCTCTCCGGATGTCATCTCGAATTTGGAATAAGAATCTTCATTTAAGTCGTACTTTTCTAAAAAACCTTCATCAAAGCAAGTGGAACCGATAAATGTGCAGTAAGCGTAATAAGGATAACTATCAAATCCTATATCAAGTCCCTCTCTTCTATATTTATCAATAATAGACAATGTTTCTTTCATCTGTCCAAAACTGCACATACTTGAAACATGGGAAATCTGTAATGCTGCCTTAGTTGTTTTTGCATAATCTATTAATTCCTCAACTGATGAAATTGCCTGCTTAGCATCACCTCTTTGATGCACTGCTACAAGTTTATCACTCTTTGCAGCTACCTTCATAAGTTGGGTAGCTTCATATTGGTCTATCCCAGGTATATACTCAATACCCATTGAAAAGCCAATACACCCTTTTTCTAATTGCACTTCAAGTAGCTTGGCCATTTTCTCAATACTCACTTTATCAACAGGTCCATATTTATCAAAATCACCAAAAGTATTCCTGAGATACTCATGTGGTGCATACATTGCAATATTTATAGGATATCCTAGTCTATCTACTGCATCAAGGTATTCAATAGGATCAATTGGACCAATGCCACAATTCCCTCCTATTGCAGTTGTAACCCCCATGTTTAGCATGGAATTTGAAATACAGAACTTAAATGAATCATCTTTTGCGATGTATTGATCTTCGTGTATATGCATATCAATAAATCCTGGTGTTACAATAAGTGATTCGGCATTTATCTCTGTATTCCCAAATAAACGTTCCTTGGAAATACAGGCTATCTTGCCATTTGAAATTCCTACATTCAGTTTAGAATTAATATTATTGAAAGGATCAATAACCATACCATTATTTATCACTATATCAAACATATAAAATCACTCCTTCATTTGCTAGATTAATAAATTAAACACATTTTATGCTTTGCGCAAACTCCTTTTTTATCTCCGATAACAAATCACTATCAGTAATAACATCGTACCCCGTACACGCAAGTGCCATAGCACCAATAAGTAAAGATTCATGAGCTTGATCCGTAATTGTTGCTTTAGCCATTTCCTCAGTATGTAATTTAAGTTTTGGATTGCCAATTCCAAGCATTGGATGGATAGCTGGCACCACGTAACTTACATTCCCCATGTCCAGCGATCCAATATTCTCAGACGGATTAATATCTGTAATGCCTAGCTTTCTTATATTTTTATTAAATGACTCAGATAAATTCTTATTTGTATTCATATCATCAAAGGATGGCTCATATGAGCTTACTTCCAGACTTGCTCCAGTCATTAATGCTGCACCACTAGCAATATTTTTCACCTTTTGAATTACTTCCTTCAAGTAGCTCTTTTTAGAAGCCCTTACATAAAATTTTGCAACAGCCTTGTCTGGCACTATATTAGCAGCTAAACCACCTTCGCTGATAATTCCATGTATCCTTACATCTGATGTAACGTGCTGCCTTAATGCATTTATACCATTAAACATTAATATAACCGCATCCAATGCATTAATTCCATTTTCAGGCGAGCTCGCTGCATGGCTTGACTTTCCTGTAAAATCAAACTTTAATGCTTCCAGCGCCAAGGAGTTCCCACTCTTGCAAGTCTTACCATATGGATGCGTCATCATAGCAACATCAACATTGTCGAATATTCCAAGTTCCGCCATATCAACTTTCGCACCGAATGTTTCTTCTGCAGGAGTTCCATAAACTTCTATTGTTCCACCTGTTCGTCCTATTACTTTGCTTAAAGCTACAGCTGCCCCAATACTAATTGTGCCTATCATATCGTGTCCACATCCATGCCCTATTCCTGGTAAAGCATCATACTCACACATAAAAGCAATAGTCGGACCTTTTAACTTACTTTCATAAACCGCTTTAAATGCAGTTTCCCTATTTGCTATACCAATTGTCACTTTAAATGAATGTTCTGATAATAAAGAAGTCAATTTTTCTACAGCCTTAAATTCTTCGTTACCAAGTTCCGGGTTATGATAAATATAATCATTTATTTCCCATAGTCTTTCTTTTATATTTTGAACTTCTAACATAATTTGTTTTTTCATTTTGTCATACCCCTTTTCTATATTTACTTGATATTCCATTATGAATTATTACTCATAAAATTTTGAATGGTAATGATAGTTATCACCCCTTGAAGTCAATAATATGCTGCTCCCCAGAGATGATTTAACGTTCTAATCATTAGCTGTTAACTTGATAAGCATCACCTTCATAATCTATAATATAAATTAAAATAAAAAAATATTGCGTTAACATGTCGATACACGTAAACATGTTAAATAATACAATATCCCATATTTCTAACATTAATAATATATTGTAATTCATTTTTTGTATATTTTGTCACATATAGCCGTATTGATTAAGATTAATCTGATTATACTTTAACACTGTGTACAAGTCAATAACTAAAGCATGATCTTTTGTTACTCCTCAGCCATTATAATTCAATAAAATTCTTACATTGGCCAAAGGTTTTTGATTATACAACGTCGAATATCACCATTTAACATAAGACAAGATTTCCTGAGCAAAAGAAGTCAACTTATGCATATTTATACTGTAATATACTTCTTTGCCATCTTTAACAGAACTTAAAACACCTGCTCTTTTCATGATTTGTAAGTGATGTGAAATTGTAGGTCTTGAAACTCTGCAATTATCAGCAATCTCATTAACATTCATTTCACCATTTCTCAGTAGATTCAAAATTTCAATTCTTGTTTCTTCACTCAATGCTTTTAGTACTTCAACGTCTAAAGAATTTATGATATTCATCTCCATTATTTTCCACCTATAATTTTTTTATTACTAATATGGTCCATACCCAGTCATTACCGATATTGTAATTAGAACGCAACCTAAAATAAACCAGATTATAAAAAGAGGATATACCCACTTGACCCATTTAGACCAAGAAACTCCACTTATAGCCAAAACAGCCATTAGATATCCCGAGGTAGGGTTCACCATATAAGTAATTCCTTCCCCAAACTGATATGCTAAAACAGCTGTCTGTCTTGTTACACTGGATAAATCCGCTAATGCTATCATTATCGGCATTGTTGCTGACGCTTCTCCAGTAGCTGATGGAATAAATAAACTTATAAATATATGTACTATGAACATTGATATAGCACATGCTACAGGAGAAAATATTGAAACTATATGTGAAAAATAAGATATTATAGTATCTATAATATTTCCTGTACTCATTATTATAAAAATCCCTCTTGCTAACCCAATAATTAATGTACCATATAGTATATTAGATGCACCATTTATAAACTCAGTAACTATTCTGTTCGGTTTAAATTTTCCAATAATCCCAGAAATTATCCCCATCATCAAAAATAATGTAGCAATATCCATTATACTAAATTTATCTTCTATAGTCCCGTGTATGAGAAAAATAAAACCACATATTAATGTTATTGTTATATAGATATGTTTTCTCGTTAATGCTGGGAATTTATGTATTCCAAACCCTTGGTAAAAATTATTTTCTTCATCTATCTTTACAGGGTTCTTTTTTGCATTATTTGCTTTATAAGTTACAAATAATATTGCAGCAACAAGAATTACGATGTAACAAATAACTCTGTACATAAAGCCAGAAAACAAAGGCAATTCAGCAATTTTTTGAGCCGTTCCAGTAGAAAAAGGATTCAAAAAACCAGCTATAAACCCTGATAAAGTTCCAAGAAAAACTATTGCTAATCCTGTCATTGCATCAAATCCAATTCCTATTGCCAGTGCAATAAAAATTGGAATCAATGGAAGTATTTCTTCAGCGGTTCCTAAAATTGCACCACCTAAGGAAAAAACTATCATTAAAACCGGTATCATTATCTTTTCTTTCTGATGAATTTTTTTAGTGACACTTCCTATCAATCCATTTATTACTCCGGTAGCTTGAATTATTCCAAAACTCCCACCCGCAATCAGAACAAATATTATAATATCTGCGGCAGCGAGCATACCTAAAGGTATAGCTTTGAAAATTTCAATAACTGAAACTGGCGTCTGTTCTATTAAATGATAGCTGTTCGGAACAACATAGGTTATTCCAGTAATCGTATTCAGTTGCCTATCAAAAATCCCAGAAGGTATTATATATGAAGCTATGCCACCTATAATAATTATATATAATAATATGACATATGAATCAGGAAGTTTAAGTTTCATTATGATATCCCCTTATTTAATTAACATTATTAAATATATCTACGTGCTAAATATTATACCATTTAACTTTTTATTATTACAAGTATTTATTTAATAATATTAATATCTAGAGCATAGATATCCGCAAAAAAATGACTCATCGTTGAAAAGTCATTTTTATTGGTTTTAGATGCCTGGCTCTTTGATTTTAATTCCTTATTTTTTACCCTTTGCAGTTATATGCTTAATTTCTATCTCATATACCTTTGCTTTTGAGCTAGCCTTTTTTATATATTCCATTCCGGACTCGATGAAGTCCTTTGAGAATTTTTCTAGAAAAAGTACAAATATCTCTTGTTTTTTCTCATCTAGTACCTCTTTAACCTCGCCAAAACAAATTACACTTTTAAATTTTGTGTTAAAATCATCTGGGATTAATGCAACATCTTTCACAACGCAGAAAGAAACCTTGTTGTTAAGTTCTATATTATCTAATTTATGCCCCGATAACGCAGAATGAAAATATACATTGCCATCTTTGTAAAGAAAATTTACTGGCACTCCATAAGGAAATCCATTTTCGCCTACTGTCGATAAAACCCCATATTCAGCAGTGTCCATAATTTCAAGCATTTCATCATTTGTCAGCATTTTATTACTTTTTCTCATTTCTTTAAACATAAAAACCCCTCCATTTTCTAACTCTATATTTTTAATTATACTAATTTTAACATCATTATACAATTAAACTTTCTATACGAAAAGAGCCAGTTCATTTAATATTAATGAATAGGATTATGTGGAATAACAATCATCTTAACACCTGTTCTAAATTACAAAACTCTCCAATTCATAAAAAAATCATCCATATTGCTTTCCGAAAGCTGTTTTCTATATAATAAAAACAAGGCTTGTACAACACTTGTGATGGATTTTAGATAAATATTTCTAAAC
>NZ_JAENWL010000230.1 GCF_016650095.1 Clostridium sp.
AAAATTAATAATTTGTAATATATCACTTAATTCTCACCAAACTTATCATTCTTTATAAATTTAGATTTGCTCAATGAGAGATAGTAATCAGAAGTAATAACTTTTTAACTTTTACTAACGGAGTCTATAAGCAAGGTCATTCCATCGCAATTCATTTTTGAAAGCTACCATTTTTGTGTCGTTATTTATAAATAAACATTCAATTCCTACCATTTCAGCCCAGTCAGCTAATTGTTCTGGCGTTACATTAAAAGAGAAACTAGTATGATGTGCTCCACCAGCATGTATCCAAGCTTCTGCTGAATCTTTAAGGCTTGGTTGTGGCTTCCATAATACTCTAGCAACTGGTAGGTTTGGCATAGCATGCTGTGGTTTTACTGCATCTACTTCGCTTACTATTAAGCGAAATCTTCCACCCATATCAATTAGTGATGCACAAACTGCTGGTCCGTCGCAACCATCAAATACTAATCTTGCTGGATCTTCTTTTCCACCAATTGCAAGTGGATGTACTTCAATGCGTGGGCGATTTGCTGCAAGTGTAGGACACACTTCTAGCATGTGTGATCCTAGTATCATTTCATTTCCTTTTTCAAAATTATAGGTGTAATCCTCCATAAGAGAGGTTCCTTTTCCTTCTGCTATGATTTTCATAACACGAACCAATGCTGCAGTTTTCCAATCTCCTTCTGCACCAAACCCGTATCCAGCAGCCATTAATCTTTGCGTTGCGAGTCCTGGAAGCTGCTTCATACCGTGCAAATCTTGAAAATTATTTGTAAATGCAGTGAAGTTTCCTTCTTCCATAAAAGTCTTCATTGCAATTTCCATACGTGCTTGTTCTTTAATTGAATCCCTTGCAGACCCTTCAATTCTTGCTTCCTCAGCGATTTCATAAAGGAGCTCATATTCATCCATTAAATCATTTATAGCTTCTTCTGATACCTTATTCATGTAAGTTACTAAATCACCTACACCATATCCATCTATAGACCATCCAAACTTAATTTGCGCTTCAACCTTATCTCCTTCAGTAACACCCACGTCACGCATATTATCTCCAAAACGAGCAACTTTAAGATGGCTACCTTCTGTGAACGCAACAGCTACACGCATCCATGCTCCTATTCGCGCTCTAACTTCTGTGTCCTCCCAGTGTCCAACAATTACTTTTCGTTCAATTTTCATACGTGCACCGATGAATCCATATTCACGGTCACCATGAGCAGATTGGTTTAAATTCATAAAATCCATATCAATGCTATCCCAAGGAAGGTTACAATTAAACTGAGTATGTAGGTGAAGTAAAGGTTTACGTAATTCTGATAAACCTGCTATCCACATTTTTGATGGTGAGAATGTATGCATCCAAGTAATAACTCCGGCACAAGACTCGTCACTATTTGCTTCTGAAAATAACCTGCGTATAGCATCTGATGTTTTTACAACCGATTTAAATATAACTTTACACGGAATTATAGAATCATCATCTAAGGCTTTTGCTATTATTTGCGAATGTTCTTCGACCTTTTTAATAATATCTTGACCATATAAATCTTGACTACCGGTTACAAACCAAATTTCTGATTTTTTCATGTTAAGCATTTTTCATTTCTCCTTATTTAATATATTTATTCATTACATGTCTCTTCGCAATTTTTTATTATTGTTCTAACCCAGTGGCAGTCAGTTTCTTCTTCGACGTTTACTTAATTACTGTATAATCTTTAACTTTAAATCGTTTTCATACATGCAAGAAAGTATTTGCCTATATAAAATGCAACTTTATTTGTCCGTACAATTCTCTTCTTACTCTTCTTATATACATATTCTTCATCTTTCCAGAAAATCCTTTAAATTTTAAAAATTGTATTGGATTAAATACCTACACTTTTAAACGTTCAGCGAGTTTTAAAAACTAATTCTATTATTTTAATGGTTGATTTCTTGTTGAGTATCTTACAATTATTTCTGGTTTGTATAAGTAGGTTGGCTTCTCCATTCTTCCTTCAATCATATTAATAAGAAGCCTAGCTGCTCTTCTTCCCATATCTTCTTTAGGATGGGCCACAGTAGTAAATTTTAATTCTGTTGCTATCGCAATATCAGAATCATCATAACCCGTTACAGAAATATCCTCTGGAATTAGGAGTCCTGCATCCCGAATAGCCTGCAGCACATATGTTGCAATTTGATCATTATAACAGATAATTGCGGTCGGTCTTTCCTTATTATGAATTAAATGACTGGTAAACTCATAAGGTACAAAAGTCTCTCCACTTGTTTCAAATCTACTTATAAGTTCATTGTTAATAGGTATACCGAATTCTTCTAGTGCCTTCGTATACCCCAATTGCCTATTTACCCCTTGAAGGTCATCTCGTTTAAATATTCCTGCTATTTTTGTATGACCAAGTTGAAGTAAATACTTTGTTAGAAGATATTCTCCTTCAATATCATCCACTACTACATAAGCAGGGTCCAGTTCATCATATTTTGCATTAATCATAATATAGGAAATATTTCTTTTTTCTAATTCTTTATACCAATTTAAATTCACATTTTCGTAGGCACTCATCGTTGGTTCAACAATTAATCCAACTACTTCATTGGCAATTATTTTTTGTAGACATTCTGCCTCTTTTTGTTTTTCATTATTTGTATTTAATAACATCAAATTATATCCTGCTTCGCTTAGAACTTCTTCTATTCCACGAATAATTGAAGGAAAGATATAATTAGAAATATACGTGGTAAGAACAGCTATAGTTCTTTTTTTAGTACTTTTGTTTCTAAAAGAACAAAAAGTTCCCTTTCCTTGCTCTTTATATATAAAACCGTCTTTTTCAAGTTCCATTAGAGCTTGCCTTACAGTATGTCTGCTAACTTTGAATTTTCCGACAATTTCATTTTCTGTTAACAACTGTTCTCCAGAAATTATTTTGCCAGATAATATTAGAGATTTAAAATATCCAGCAATTTGCATATATTTAGATATTTTTTCTGAACCTTTAATCATTATATAGCACCTCTAAATCATATTTTACTTGTACGTACATCTTATAATAATATTATACTGCTACTTTTATAATAATGTCAAATAATATCTTCCACTGTTAATGTCTGAGGAAAAGCTCAGATTAAATTAAGAAATAAAAAAAGTAGTAAAAAACAAATAATTATATTTGCTTTTCACTACTTAATATTCAATATATTATAAAAGCTATTTATTTCTGACCATAATATGCATCAGCACCATGTTTTCTCAAAAAATGTTTATCAAGTAGCACTTGCGGCATAGGTTTGATTTCTGGATTTAAAGCTTTAGCCTGAATTGCCATCATGGCAATTTCTTCAAGTACAACTGAATTGTGGACTGATTCATTAGCATCCGTGCCCCATGTAAAAGGTGCGTGATTCTTTACCAAAACAGCAGGAATAAAATCACAATTTAAATCTTTAAAGGCTTCAATAATAACATATCCAGTGTTTTCTTCATAGGCAGATTGAATCTCAGCATCACTCATTTCGCGTGTGCAAGGAATTTCACCGTAGAAGTAATCAGCATGAGTCGTACCATAGGCAGGAATTCCCAAACCGGCTTGCGCCCATGAGGTTGCCCAACGTGAATGGGTATGGCAAATTCCTCCTATGTTTGGAAATGCATTATACAATGCTACGTGAGTTGGAGCATCAGAAGATGGCTTTAAATTGCCCTCAACAACTTTTCCAGTCATATCTATTAGTACAATATCTTCTGCAGTCATTAAGTCGTATTCAACACCACTAGGTTTTATGGCAATTATCCCACTATTTCTGTCTATTCCACTAACATTACCCCATGTGTAGGTCACAAGTCCTTTAACTGGAAGTTCTAAATTAGCTCTAAACACTTCTTCTTTTAATTTTTCAAACATATAAATACCTCCTTATATTTTTTACAAAAATCAACTGAAATCTTTCCATAATCCATCCAAAACGCCTGAAACTTTTTTATACAGTTCATATTTCTTTTCGTATATTGGTATACTTAAAGGGTTGGGTTCAAGGCGACATTTTATCTTAACCATATTTTTAGCAGCTTCTTTTAAGTCCTTATATTCACCTGTAGCAACTGCAGCAACCATTGCACAGCCAAGTGCGCCCAATTCCTCTGTATCAATAATTTCAACTGGAAGCTTGAACACATCTGCAAATATCTGTGCCCAGATTATAGAATTTGCTGCTCCACCGGCAAGTCTGACAGCCTTTGTTGTCTCTCTGTTTAAAAGAAGCTTTTCTAAATGTACCATATGGCAGAAAACAATACCTTCATATACAGCTCTAACAATATGAGCCCTTGTATGGTGGCTATCCATACCAATAAGAGTTGCCTTTGCCTGAGGATTATAATTGGAGCCGAAAATGTATGGTAGAAATATGATGTTTTGTTCGTCTGGAGCAACACTTCCCGCCATTTCGCTACAATAACTGTAAATATTAACACCTAATTCTTTAGCTATTTGTTTTTCCTCACCTAGGAACATATCTACGAACCATGCATTGTTACCAGCAGAAGTAGCACTACATTCCTCTATAAGATAATACCCGCTGATGCAATACAGTGAGTTCATCATAATAGTTTTATTTAATACAGGTTTTTTGGATATGTACTCATTAATACTCCAAGTTCCTGCTATAACAGCAATGTTATCCTCGTTAGTTATATCCATTGCTACTGCACAGGCATCTATGTCAAACATACCTCCCGCCACGGTTGTGCCTTCCACAAGTCCAGTTTCCTCACTTGCACGCTTACTAACACCACCACAGAAATCTGTTGAGTATTTAAGGGGTGGTAATGTATCAAAGAGATCGGCAAGTCCAAATTCTTTTAGGAGCTCTTTATCAAAGCACATATCTCTAATATTCATCATATTTGAGCCTGAATAATCAGTGACCTCTGCGAAGGCCTGTTCCGTAAGCTTAAAACGAATATAGTCTTTCACTTCAAATATCCACTTGATATTTGATATAACTTCTGGTTTATTGTCCTTTAGCCAACATAACAAGGAAACCGGCTGGCATGCTAATATTTTTTGAAAGGTTTTTGAGAAAACCCTATCTGCCGTACCATCTTTGTTCCACTTTTCAGGATACATCCATGCACGTGCATCAGTTGACACAATACCGTTGTAACAAGGCTTGTCGTCCTTACCCCATAAATATAGACCTTTCCCATGTCCACTGCAAGCAATTCCTTTTATTTCTTTAGCATCTATTTTAGATTTTACTATGGCTTCTTTAATTACAATACTGTTGGCAATCCAAAGTTCATCCATGTTACGTTCAGTGAATCCAGCTTGGGGCGTTATCATAACGAGTTTCCTAGATGAACTTGCGACTTCCTCGCCTTTTTCATTAAAGATTACCGCTTTACAAAGTGTTCCTCCGTTATCAATTCCCATAAAGTATTTTGACAAACTAACCATCATCCTTTCTTATGATATTTATCAAGCTTTGCGCGCAAAAAATTATTTGATAATTTAAGTTGGTGTTGCCAGTCATCGTTGCCAACATACCAAAACTCACCTACATACAAATTAATGCCCATTTCGCTTGTAATTTTTATAGCTCCATCAAAATCTACATGACCTGTGCCATAGGGTATTTCTCTGAATACATTAGGCACTGTCTCCTTTAGGTGCATTGCGACGATATGACCTTTGCCTGCTATTATATCATCAGTTACCCGTGAATTATAAATTAATGAAGCATTGGTTATATTACCAAGATCAGGGTAGACCTGAAGAAAGGGAGAATTAACCTCATTAACATAATCCATAGCCTTCTCCACAGTATTCATTAACTGAGTTTCCATAGTTTCAAAGGCCAATATAACTCCTTTTTTTGCTGCAATTTCCGTACAACGTTTTAGATTTTCTAAAAACAACTTCTTTGTATTCTCATTTGATGGCTTATAATACTCATCATAGCCTGCAATTTGTATAATTCTCACTCCAATATCAACAGCAAAATCAATTGCATCACTCATGATCTTCATGCCACATTCCCGTATTTCTTTATCTTCACTACCTATTGGAAACTTTCTATGACCGCTAAGGCAC
>NZ_JAENWL010000200.1 GCF_016650095.1 Clostridium sp.
CCTTCAGATTCCATCTCGCGATGGACACCCTTGTCTTAAGCTATGCACTTGGCACTATTAACCCGTGCTAGGGACTTTCACCCATTAGATTGCGCCCATGCCGGGCGCACAATAAAAAGAGAAAGCTTATGCTCTCTCTTCACCTGTAATTAGCTCTTAACCAGTTCCCTACTGTGAACCTTAATTGCTATATACCATCCAATTTATATAAACATGATCTTTATATGTCGCACATTCTAGCACATTCGCTCTTATTTATATTGCCATTCTTTAATAGGTCATACCACACTTACCCTTTTACTTATCATGTTTCGCTTTAGTTTTGATTTATAATTATGGCATTGGGCGTCTTTAAGATAAATTTCTAAAAACTGGTATAATTGTATACCTTAAAATTCAGATGCTCATATTTTCTATATTATTTTCTGCTGATTTATATATTCTAAATCTTTTGTCGGATAATTTTTTAACATAATATCATATGCAGATGCACTTAAATGAATTTCCTGTTTAATATTTCGCTGTGAGTTATTAATAATAGTAATTGTTTTATCGGATGACAGCGTATAATATTCTAATTCTTCCTGACTAATTAATGCAAGAACGCATTTTGTATAATTAACTTCTAATAACCACACTACAATTCCCTTACCTAAAAAAGATAAACTTGAATCAGCATAACAATAAAATTCTTTATTACTAAAATCGCCTTTTTCATCAAGAAGGCAATCTCCTTTATAATATATAACTTTTGTATGTTGTCTTGTTTTTAATTGGTCTATAAGGACATTCCAATTGTTGTGTAATTTAGCTTCGGCATCTTCGTCTGAATTTTGAGGCGAATTTGCTTTTATATTATTTGACTTTATCTTTTCATATGCTTCTTGAATTTCAATAAATTTTTGAGTTGATAATTGAACAAGCTCCTCTGGTAAATCTTTAGAAATTAGTTTATCAGGATGAAACTTTGCAACCATTTCTTTATACTTTTTACTTACTTCATCTTCGGTGGCATTATAATTACAACCTAGCACATCATAATATTTGTTATAACTTTCATTAGATTTAATAATATTATTAATTGGTAAACCATATGTAAATTTGTTATAACACTTCGAGCATATATATTCACCATCTCCAGGAACAAATATATTTTTTTTACAATGTGGACAAGTGACTCCTATTTTATTATGTTGTCCATATGAAAAGTCATTATTACAAATATGGCAAGTATACTCACCGTCACATGGAACGTGGATTGTACTTCTGCATGTCGGACAGATAACATCCTTCCCTGATATTGCTTGTCGATTAGCAATGAGAACATCTAATTTTGCTTGTTCATTTCGGTGATTAGCAGTAGCAATAATAACTACTACACTAATGACTAACATTGCAATAGCACCCTCCATAATAAAACCCCTTCTTTCAATTATAATAAATTACTTACCCGTAATTTTCAATATTTTATTAATTCTATTATATTACATAATATCCTTTATTTTTATTTTTTCATATACTAAAAAATCACACTCCTATATTTATTTATAAATATTTTTATAGA
This sequence comes from Clostridium sp., assembly GCF_016650095.1. GTDB lineage: Bacteria > Bacillota > Clostridia > Clostridiales > Clostridiaceae > Clostridium_AD. The sequence goes on from NZ_JAENWL010000200.1 coordinate 1,565, forward strand.
ATTTTTTTGTAGAATTTTATATTTGAGGAACCTGCCCTTTATCATTTATTCATACGGACGGGGGTTTACTCCTTCTCTGTGCTGGGTTTTTTTCTACATTTAGAACACAAAAACAATTCAACCTTTTCCTTAAATTTCTATATTAGAATAAATCGAAGTTAGTGATCATTTTTCTTCTATATCAATAAAAACTCCATTTCCTTATATATAATATCTTTGTCTACTACCTATACGGTTCAGGGCTACTGCTACTGCTACTGCTATCAGCATATAAAGAAAGAGAAGACTTATTCGCCCTCCCATTGCTTTAGTTAAATTTCAGTTAAATTTAATACAATTCTAACTTATAGTGCTCTCTTCAATGATCTTGATATATTTATACAAACAGGACCTGGATATGTCGCACATTCTAGCACATTCGCTCTTATTTATCTTACCATTTTTTAAAAGCCTATACGCTTTGACTACTGCCACTGGAACATTTTCTATAGTAGTTGTAGGTCTTCCTATTAATTTCCCTTTAGCTTTAGCATTAGCCATACCACTTTTAACTCTTTGGCTTATCATGTTTCGCTCTAGCTCTGCAAAAACACCCATCATTTTTAACATTCCTTCTGTCATTGGATCTAATTCTTTTATGCAATCTACAATGAAACTTCCTAACACTAATTTAATTCTTCTGGCTTTAGCTAATTCTATAATTTCACATAATTGTTTGGTACTTCGTGTTATTCTGCTTACCTCGGTTGCTATTATAGTGTCCCCTTGCTCTACTTTATCTAATAGTTTATTGAACTCTATTCTGTCTATTTTAGTACCGCTGGCGTATTCCAGGCAGATATTATTACTAGTAACTCCTAACGCCTTTAGCTCTCGTGTCTGCCTTGTAATATCCTGTTTAGTAATGTCTGTAGAACATCTTGCATATCCATATAACATTTATCTCCCACCCTTTCAAATGCACCTCTTAATACATTATATACCATTTATCCCAATTTGTATGCGAAAAGGTATAAATATTTTTAACTACAGTTTTTACTCGAAAATGCCTCTAATCCCACTTAAAAGTAATACAAAGTTGCCAAGGTAGGCGCATTTAAAATGTAGTGGAAAACAATTCCTTATTATTTACATACATAGGCATCATAATTCTTAAGTAAACGTAGGTATCACCGTTACACACAAAATTTTAATTGGGTATTATATATGACTTATGAACAAATGGTTTTATACTTATTTTTATTATATAGGAAACAATTTATTCCTTTTCTGATATAATTAGAGATATATTTGCATAAGAGGGTGATATTATAAATAATATAGTGCTAGGAAATAAATTAGTAAAGGATTTTAAAAATTTACAAATTGAAATTGAAGATTATTTAATTGAAAATGTGAGTGATATAGTAGCGGAATTTGCAGATAGGAAAGGTCAAGAACACTATAATTTGATTAATGAGCTATGTGATAGCTTTAAAAAAACAATGTCTAAAATGGCCACATTTGAAAGCTTTAACATTAACATGATAGACTACGATACAAAACTAATTGCTTTGAATGCCAAAATAGTAGAACAAGATAAATATTTCGATATATCTGGAGATTTTAATGATGAAGTTGCGACAATTGCAGCCGATTTAACAAAAAATAAAATGCTTTACTTACTTTCTATAATCGATGTGTCAAAAGAATTAGGTTTAAGTAAAACTACTAATATTCTTAATTTTAAACTTAAAATATTATTTGATAGAATAAAATATATTCTAAATGAAGCTATTGATGGTACTACTTATACGTATGAAGGAGAAGCTGAAAAATTAATTTCACCAATAAGATTAATAGTTGCTGAAAAAGTTGCTTTATATAATAGTTTTAGCATCAAAGAGCCTTTAGACGTAGCTCTCAAGGCCCAATATAAAAAAATACTTGATTATAAAGAAATTGATAGAATTATAAAAACTAGTGGATTTAAACCGATAAGACAAAATGGTTCCCATAAAATATATTCTAATTTTGAAGGTGAATCTATCCCAGTTCCCCAACATTCTTTAGGGAAGGGTTTAAGTTGCAAAATTCAAAAACAAATACTTCAAAAAAAACTATAAATAGGGGTATGTGTAGCAATGGAACCCAAACGGCAATAGTAATTATCCTATTAAACCATGTTCATCAATACACCTATAAGAAAGGACAGTTTCCTCACCTCATGAATTATCCAATTAATAGACTTGTTACTTTGTTAATATCCTTATTTGTAATTATAACTATAAGTAGATCTTTACTGATATATTAAATTTCCCTTTTTATATAGAGAACTTCTATACAATTTTAATAGTTAAATTTAACTCAATTCTTACTCCTAAACTTTATATGCTTTATAATCAATCGATTTAACTGTCACGTTTTGGTTGAATACAGTGAATATATTTTTAGTATTTGTCTATACTTTAAATACCAATCCTTTTTAATAATAACTAAAGAAAACAATGCTGCGCTGTGGTCCCCCTAAGTGCTGCATTGTTATTTTTATGTATAAGATATAATCTTAAATTTATAAAAAAATTACGTTTTGGTTATACTAGATATTATAATGAGGTGTTATAAATGTCTATAGCTCATAAAACAGTTATTTCCTTCGGACTTGTTGCTATTCCAATATCAATGTATACCGCTACCCAAGACAATGACATACATTTTAACCAATTACACAAAGAAGATAATTCTAGAATAAAATATAAAAAGACTTGTGCTCATTGTGGTAAAGAAGTTATAACAAAAGACCTTATTAAAGGATATGAATACGACAAAGACCATTATGTTGTTGTAACAGATGATGATCTAGAAAAAATTAAAACTGAAAAAGAAAAATCCATACAGATAATACACTTTGCACAACTAAATCAAATATCCCCAATTTATTATGATAAAACATATCAAGCTACTCCTCTAGCTGGTGGAGATAAAGCTTTTGAACTTTTACGTGCAGCGCTTATGTCCGAGCAAAAAATTGCAATAGGCAAGACGGTTATTGGAACAAAAGAAACGTTACTTGCTATAATTCCAAGAGATGACGGAATATTGATTTCTACTATGTACTATGAAGCCGAAATTAAAGACCTTGCGAAATCTTATAATAAACCTGAAATAATAGATGCAGAACTTACGATGGCAAAGGCATTAATTAATTCAATGATCACTCCTTTTGAGCCTGCTAAATATAAGGATGAATATCAGGTAAAATTACGAGATTTACTTGAAACAAAAATAGCTGGTAAGGATATAGTTGCATCTAAATCTGAAGCTCCAGGTAATGTAATAAATCTTATGGATGCATTGAAAGCAAGTATTGAACAAAATAAAGTTAAACAGACTCCAAAAACTCCGAAATCTAAAGCGCCACAACGCAAAAGAACTCCAAAAGGTGCGTAATGGATTTATTTGATGAGAAATGTATTAAGCCTATGCTTATAGGAGAAAATCAAGAAGCCTTTGATAGTCCTGAATATATATATGAATTAAAATTGGATGGAGAACGTTGCATTGCTTATCTAGATAAAGAGGTAACAGATCTACGTAACAAGAGAAATATTAAGGTGCTTGTAAAAGTACCGGAGCTATCCACTATGCACAAGCAAGTCAAATACCGTTGTATTTTAGATGGTGAGTTAATAGTTATTAAAGATGGTAAGCCTAATTTTTATGAGATTTTAAAGCGTTCAACACTATCAAATAACTTTAAAATAAAACTGGCGTCTGCAAAATTACCTGCGAGCTTTACTGCATTTGATATTCTTTATTATAAAGATCACTCTGTTACAGACTTACCCTTGATGGAGCGTAAAAAATTGCTTGAGAAAGTTATTAAGGAGAATGAACGCTTTGCAATTTCCAGATATATAGAAGGGGAGGGAATACAATTCTATCAACTTGCTAAAGCAAATGATCTTGAAGGAATAGTGGCCAAAAGAAAAGATAGTAAATATTATCAGGACAAGAAAACTAAAGATTGGATTAAAATTAAATATCTACTGGACGATGATTTTGTGATATGCGGATATATTCTTAAAGGAAAAGGTGTAATTAGTATAGTTATTGGTCAATATTCAGGCAATGAACTGACCTATAAAGGTCATGTAACTTTAGGTATATCATCGGAAGATTACAGAAGAATTGAGACAACACCCAAACTAAATTATCATCCTTTTGCTAATTTACCAATAGGTAATGATAATGCTGTATGGATAGAGCCTAATCTTGTTTGTGTAGTAAAATTTATGATGAAAACAGCTAATGGTAGTTTGCGACAACCTGTATTTAAAGGTTTAAGAAATGATAAGGACCCCAAGGATTGCCTTGTAAATAAATGAATTATATCTTATATACAATGCAAAATTCAGAATATAGTCGAACAATTTGGGTATTTTTGCCCATCCCCCCCAAAAGGGGGAATAGGCAAATTTAATAATTTATGATAATTTCCTTTTTATTTATAATAAAATTAGTTATATCAATTGTTTATAAATATGAATGCTCAGTTCTATATGCTGTATTAAAATGACCTGCGTTGATTTCATTATAGTCTTTTTCTTGAAATGTTTTTATATTATTAGGATCAAGTCCATCACTATATTCACCATTAAATTTATACGATTCCTCTTTAATAGCTAAATATGCCGTATCTCCTTTAACTTTAAATATAGCAATTCCATACCTAAAAAATGTAGAATTCACAAATGCAAATCTCCATTCTCCATTTCCTACATATGTTGCTGGTCCAGAACCATGACAAGGTACTGATCCCCCTTGCGAATAGAAAGCAAAATCTATATCAGCTTTATTGCCATTCAAATTTTCTAGTGTAATATATAATCCACTTAAATTATATTCATCTTCTTGACCATTTAAATATAAATTATAATGCCTTTCATCAATAAAATGTCCTTGAGAGTTTAATCTCATAGCATCTTTTTTCATTGCCTCAGCCTTTGCCTCGGCTGCTATTTTATCTTCTTTTTGTTTTTGTATTGCTTTGGTTATTTGCGCTTTAAGGTTAAGTGCATCAGTATTTTCCACATCAACTTCTAGCATACTCGATAACACAGTATTTGCATCATCAAACTTATTTTGTTTCAAATATTCATTAGCTAAATGC
>NZ_JAENWL010000096.1 GCF_016650095.1 Clostridium sp.
AAAAATGTTAGATAAAAAATACAACTCTAAATTCGAAGAAGCTCAGTTCATAGGACGTGGCACTATAACTACATCAGAAATTTTCTTTACTTCACCAAGTCGTTGTGCGGTAGCAGACTCTTGCTCAGTTTCATTAGACCGTCGTATGACATCTGGAGAAACTTGGGAAAGCTGTTTAGAAGAAATTCGTCAACTTCCAGCTGCTAAAAAATACAATGTGGAAGTTACTATGTATAAATATGAAAAAGCAAGTTGGACTGGACTTTCATACCCTCAGGATTGTTACTTCCCTACATGGGTTATTCCTGAAGATCATGCTGTTGTTAAGGCAATGGAAGAATCATACAAAGGAATGTTCGGAACAACAAGAAGCGGTGCTACGGGCACTGATGCAATGAGAAAAGCTCGCCCACTTACTGATAAATGGACATTCTCAACAAATGGTGTTGCTATAATGGGTCGTCATGGAATACCATGCATAGGATTCGGACCTGGTGCAGAATCTCAGGCACATGCTCCAAATGAAATAAGTTGGAAAGAAGACTTAGTTAAATGTGCTGCTGTATATGCTGTTCTTCCAACAATTTACTGTAAAAACAAATAAAGTCATATGTTGTTAGAAATGCTATCTCTCTTCACTAAGCAATTCTAATCGGATTTTATTAAAATATCCTAAAAATCATAAACTCGCTATCGCTCAAACATATGATTTTCTTAACGGCTATTTCAACGAAATCCGTTAAGAATTGCTAAGTTTGTTCAAATAGCATTTTACACAACATATGACTTTTTAACGTAACAAAAAATAGAAATAATAATTTAAATATAAAGGGGAGTTTTTATTATGGCTTTAATGGATAAGTATATAGACAAGCTTAATTCACTTGATTTTAAAAATATGCACAACAATGATTTTTTACTTACTTGGGAAAAAACAAAGGATGAATTAGAGGCAGTTTTCACTGTTGCAGAATCTCTTAAAGAGCTCCGCCAGAATAACATATCATCAAAGATTTTTGATAGCGGCCTAGGAATTTCACTATTCCGTGACAATTCAACTCGTACAAGATTTAGCTTTGCTTCTGCTTGTAACCTCCTTGGTCTTGAAGTTCAAGATCTAGATGAAGGAAAATCTCAGATTGCTCATGGTGAAACAGTAAGAGAAACTGCTAACATGATTTCTTTTATGGCAGACGTTATTGGTATCCGTGATGACATGTATATTGGAAAAGGCAATACTTATATGCGCGAAGTGTCTAAAGCTGTAAAAGAAGGTAATAAGGACGGCATCTTAGAACAACGCCCTACACTTGTTAGCTTACAATGTGATATAGATCACCCTACTCAGTGTATGGCTGATGCTCTTCATCTTATAAACGAATTTGGCGGCATTGAAAATTTAAAGGGTAAAAAGATTGCTATGTCTTGGGCTTATTCTCCATCTTATGGCAAGCCCCTTTCAGTTCCCCAAGGAATAATCGGACTTTTAACTCGTCTTGGTATGGATGTTGTTCTTGCACATCCTGAAGGATACGAAGTTATGAGTGAAGTCGAAGAAATTGCTATTAAAAATGCCGCGGAGTCTGGTGGTTCATTTACAAAAACTAATTCTATGGAAGAGGCTTTCAAAGATGCCGACATAGTTTATCCTAAGAGTTGGGCGCCTTTTGTTGCAATGGAAAAACGTACAGATTTATATGGAAAAGGTGATGATGCTGGTATAAAATCACTAGAAAAAGAACTTTTGGCGCAGAATGCTGAACATAAAGATTGGCAATGTACTGAGGAACTTATGAAAACAACAAAAGATGGAAAAGCACTTTATATGCATTGTCTGCCAGCTGATATATCTGGAGTTAGTTGCGAAGTTGGAGAGGTTGACGCATCCGTTTTTGATCGTTACCGCACGCCACTTTATAAACAAGCTAGTTTTAAACCTTATACAATAGCTTCTATGATTTTTTTAAGTAAAATTAAAAACCCTCAAGAAGTTTTAGCTATGCTTGAGAGGCGTAATAAGGAACGTAAGATAAAATAATATTATTAATTATTTTAATAAAAGGCTACATGGAATTTTAAATTCCATATAGCCTTTTACTACCAAAATTGAATTCATTAATGGAGGGAAAATCATATGAACAAGAAGATAGTTATCGCTCTAGGTGGCAATGCTCTTGGCACTAATCTAAAAGAACAAATGGAAGCTGTAAAATCCACTTCAAAAGCTATAGTTGACCTTATCGAGGCTGGCAATGATGTTGTTATTTCTCATGGAAATGGTCCTCAAGTAGGTATGATTAATATTGCAATGAGTGAACTTCATAAAAATAGTCCGAAATATTCATCTGTTCCTATGTCTGTCTGCGTTGCAATGAGCCAATCTTATATCGGTTATGATTTACAAAATGCATTAAAAGAAGAACTCCTTAATCGTAACATAACCAAAAACGTTTCAACAATAATAACACAAGTTGAGGTAAATCCCAGTGATAAAGCCTTTGAAAATCCAACAAAACCTATTGGAAGTTTCATGACAAAAGAAGAAGCTAATGACTTTGTAAAAACCGGTAAAAAAGTTGTTGAAGACGCTGGTCGTGGATATAGAGAAGTTGTTGCTTCACCAAAGCCAGTAGGTATTGTTGAAATTGAAACTATAAGATCACTAGTTGATATAGGACAAGTTGTTATTGCCTGTGGTGGTGGCGGTATACCTGTTATAAGAGAAGGAAATCATCTAAAAGGTGTAAGTGCTGTTATTGATAAGGATTTTGCTAGCTGCACTCTTGCAAAAGAACTTAATGCAGACTGTCTTATTATTTTAACTGCTGTAGAAAAAGTAGCTATTAATTTTGGTAAGCCAAATGAAAAATGGCTTGGTAATATATCAGTCCATGAAATTAGTCAATATGCAAAGGAAGGACACTTTGCTCCTGGATCAATGCTACCTAAAGTACAAGCTGCTATTGATTTTGCATCATCAAAAGATGAAAGATATTCACTTATAACTCTACTTGAAAAAGCTAAAGATGGTATAGCAGGTATTACAGGTACCACTATAAAATAAAAAAACAATTCGCTTTATATAAATAAAGCGAATTGTTTTTTATTTATGTTATATTTTATTACTTTTAGCCTGTGAAATATAATTTAAGAATAAATATTATCGCCAAAATGTATATCACAATTGAAACTTTCTTTCTCTTAGTATGATCCTTAGTAAATAAATTGTTGATTCCGTTTAACACAGCATAAGAAAGAAGTCCAATTGTTAAACCGTCTCCTATACTATAAGTAAGTGGCATCATTATGATTGTTAAGAAAGCAGGTACTCCCTCAGTGAAATCATTAAAATCTATCTTAGTTATACCTCCTATCATGAAGAACCCTACTATTATGAGTGCAGGTGCAGTTGCACAAGATGGTATTGCAATAAATAATGGTGAAAAGAACATTGCTATTAAGAATAATATGCCTGTTACAACTGAAGCAAGTCCTGTTCTAGCACCTTCTGCAACCCCCGCTGAGCTTTCTACATAAGTGGTTACTGTTGAAGTACCAAGGAACGCTCCTACAGTAGTACCAACGGCATCTACAAGTAGAGCCTTTCCAGCATTTTTAACCTTACCATCTTTGTCAATCATCCCAACCTTAGAAGCAACTCCTACTAAAGTTCCTACAGTATCAAAAAAGTCTACAAATAAGAATGTTAACATTATTATAAGAAAATCCAGTATTCTACTTGAATCAGTTAAATATGAAAAGTCTAGTTTACCAGCAATTGGTGATATTGATTCAAGTTTAAATATTCCTTTTGGAGTGGCTATTCCATAAGTTGCTGCTGTTATAGGTGCTATCATTGCATATATCCAAGCTGCTCCAGCACTTGCAATTATTCCCCATAATATAGCTCCTCTAACTTTTTTCTTTGATAATACTACTATTACAATTACTCCTAGTACTGTTATTAGTACTGCTGGGCTTTTAAAAGTACCCATAGCTACCTTTGTTGCATCATTGCTAACTATAATACCCGCATCCACAAGCCCAATAAAAGCAATGAAAAGTCCTATACCTGCAGTAACTGCTAATTTTAAAGTTAATGGTATAGAGTTAACTACTGCTTCTCTAACATTAGTTAATGATAGTATAATAAAAATAATACCTTCTAAAAATACTGCTGCTAGTGCCACTTGCCATGGAACTTTCATTCCTATTACTACACTAAAAGCAAAGAATGCATTAAGTCCCATTCCTGATGCTAGTGCAAAAGGAAGATTTGCATATAATCCCATAGCTATTGTAGTAAATCCTGCAGTTAAACAAGTTACTGTCACTATAGCTCCCACATTCATTCCTGTAGCTCCCAAAATATTTGCATTAACTGCAATAATGTAAGCCATGGTTAAAAATGTTGTTATTCCACCTATAACTTCTTTTTTGACGTCACTCCCATTTTCTTTCAACTGAAAACGTTCCATTTTGTTCCCCCTCTATTTTTTATTATTAAGCCCCATGAATTATTCACAGAGAAAATTCAAAACATTATTTTATTGTATCATAGTTTTGAATTATTACAATCACAACGATGCTTTTTAGTCTTTTCTACAGCATTTAATATATTTTCATAACCTGTGCAACGGCACAAATTACCAGAAAGTCCTTTTTTAATTTCATCCGTTGTATATTCATTATCATCTTCAAGAACGGGAATGGAGGACATAACAAACCCACATGTACAGAAACCGCATTGCACAGCCCCTTCCTCAATAAATGCTTCCTGAATATCTGATATATTCCCCTCTGCATCCATGAGTCCCTCAGTTGTTCGAATTTCTTTACCCTCTGCCCAAATTGCAAGATAAATACAAGAATCAAAAGCTTCGCCATCAATAAGAACAGTGCAAGCTCCACATTCTCCAACCTCACAACCTTTCTTAACACTTGTAAGATTAAGCTGATTTCTAAGAACATCAGTAAGTGAATCTCTATCATCTATCATAATTTGTGTAGGTTCACCATTTACTATGCAGCTTAATATTTTATTTGCCATTGATTACACCTCCACATTTTTTTATAGATTCTTTTAAGGCCCTTTTACTGAGTTCGCCCACAAGCTGAAGTCGGAAATCTTTAGATGCTCTCCACGAAGTACGTGGATTTACTTCTGTCTTTGCTGTTTCACCAAAAGTATTAAACATTTCTTCTGAAAAACTCATTCCCTTTACAGCTTCTTCTGCCTTAAAACATCTCATAGGAATAGGCGCTGCAACACCGTAGGCAAGACGAATATCTTCAATCTTATCCTTTTGTGCATTAAGTTTACAAACTACGCTACAACCAAGTGTTGCAATATCCATTGCATTACGCATAGCATATTTAATGTAATTACCTTTATAATTTTCATAATTTTCTTTGGTTATATAAATTGCCGTAAGTATTTCAGCATTTTTCAGACTAACTTTTCCAGGACTTATATAGTACTCAGAAATAGGAATTGTTCGAACTCCACTAATACCTGTTATTTCAAGTTTAGCATTTAGTGCAAATAAGGTGGATGCACTATCCGCACTTGTAACACCATTTGAAATATTTCCTCCAATTGTTCCAATGTTTCTTAATTGTGGACCTCCTATTTCATCAACCGCTTCACCAAGTACTGGGATATATTTTTTGATAGTATCATTTTTTGTAATATGTGAAAAACTTGTAAGAGCACCTATCTTTATACTACCATCCTCTTGAAGCTTTACTCCTCTTAACTCATCTAAACCATAAATACTTACAAGACTACACCCAGCAAGCTTGCCATGCCGAATGCTTATAAGCACATCACTTCCACCTGCAATAATTATTGCATTAGGTTCCAGTGCAAGACGTTTTATTGCATCTTCCACTGATGTTGCCTGGTATATTTTTTCAATATCATACATTGTTATTCCACCTCCACTTTTAAATTAAATTTTGTTCTTTAAATTTTTTCACAAGTCTTTGTGGTGTTAACGGAGCAACATTAAACTGAACTCCTGTGGCATTTAGCACTGCATTTCTAATTGCCGGTGCAACAGGAATGGCAGGTGGTTCTCCTAATGCTTTGTTTCCAAAAGGACCTGACACATCATAAGTTTCCACAAATTGTGCTTCCAAATGTGGTGTATCCATAATAGTTGGAAGTTTATAATCTAATAAATTATCATTGAGCATTCTCCCTGTCTTTGGATCAAATAATAGCTGCTCAGTTAAACCATAACCTAAACTCATACTCATGCCACCATGTACCTGACCTTCGGCAAGCTTAGGATTAAGAAGTGTTCCACTGTCATGAACATTAATAACATTAAGAACTTTAATTTTACCTACTGGAATATCAACTTCGACTTCAACAAAGCATATTCCAAAGGAGAAGGTATTTGACTTGCATTGATTTGTTATATCTGCTGTTATATGAACTGATTTTTCCGTATTGTAAAATGCATGCATGGCCACTTCTTTAAGTGAGGCTATAATTTCACCAGTTTCTTTATTTACTATACTATTATTTTTAAGTTCAATGTTCCCTATAGGAAGTTTCAACATAAAATTTGCATGTTCTATTATTTTTTCTTTAAGTAGCATAGCCGCCTTTTTAGCTGCCATACCTGATACATAAGACTGCCTGGATGCATAAGCGCCTGTATCAAATGGTGTAATATCTGTATCTTGAGTTGATATAGTATGCACGTTTTCAACTGGAATATCCAGCACCTCTGCTACCATTTGTCCAAATACTGTATCTGCCCCTTGACCGATCTCTGTGGCACCCATTTGAAGTTGGACAGAGCCATCTTGATTAAGCACAATTCTACAAGCTGCCGTTTCCAGTGAAATAGGGAAAACACCTGTTGCATAACTAAATATTGCCATACCAACACCTTTTCGTATGGGTCCTGTTTGATTTTGATATTCTTTTAGTTTATTATCCCAATCTATATACTTTCTACCCTTTTCAATACACTCGAAAAGACCATTACTATTGCATTTAACTTGATTATCTACGAATCCTAATTTCATAGCATTCAGTTTTCTCATTTCAATTTTGTCGAGTCCAAGTTTTGTTGCTATATCATCAACATGTGATTCAAGTGCAAACGTAATTTGTGGTATCCCATAACCACGCATTGCACCAGATGCTGGCATATTTGTATATACTGAATACATATCACCTTTGGTTGCAACCTCATCTTGATATATCTGTTTAAATGCGTGGCCTGATTTATTTGTCACACTATGTCCATGGGATGCATAAGCCCCTTTATTACCATACATTTCTATCTTTCTTGCAACAAAACGTCCATTTGATCTCACATAACTCACAATTTTAATTTTCATAGCTGTACGAAGACGGGTATTTACAAAATCTTCTTCTCGCGAAATATCGAGTTTAACACATCTTCCACCAACTACTTTACTTAAATATGCATTTAGTGGTTCATAAAGGACTTCTTGCTTATTACCAAAGCCCCCTCCTATATATGGTTTAATGACTCTGACTTTACCCCATTCAATTCCAAGAGCTTGCCCAATTACACGCCTTGCAATATGAGGAATTTGAGTTGATGAAACCACAACCATTTTTTCACCTTCAGTATAGGCGTAAGAAATCGGATTTTCTATATGGCAATGCTTAACAGGAGAAAGTTCATATTCTCCTTCAAAAGAAATAAGTCCCTCTTCTTTTATTGCATTGTCATAATTACCTATCTCATAACTTGTATGTGCAAGAATATTAGAAGGATACTCCTCATGAATCCTCTTTGCTCCTTCACTCAAAGATGCATCAATAGATAATAGTGGTTCATATTCTTCATATTCAACTTTTATAAGCTTAATTGCTCTTGTTGCAATTACAATATCATTAGCAACTACCGCAGCTATGTCATCTCCATAATATCTAACTCTTTGGTTTAGTAACTTCCTGTCTGCAATATCCTGATGAGACGATTCCAGTGAAAACGGATGACCTGCTGTTGCAAATTTAATATCAGGAACATCAAAACAGGTTATAATTTTTATAACTCCGACCAGTTTCAATGCCTCTGAAATATCAATACTTTTAACAAGGCCATTTGCAATAGTACTGTGCATTACTTTCGCAGCAAGAGCGTTTTTTAATTGAAAATCATCTGTAAACTGTGCACGTCCAGTTACTTTATCAAAAGCATCAACCCTTTTAATACTTTTTCCAATACTCATTTTGTGCCCCCTTATATAATAATCAATATCGAAAAATCCCAATCATGAATTTTCGTTAAATTTTTTTACCACGGCATCACTTTCATAATAAATTTTTTCCTCATCAATTGTTACAAGTTTACCATTTTCAACAATAATGACACCGTTTACAATAGTGTAATCCACAGTCCCTTTAAATCCCACAGTGCTAAGTAGTGATTTAGGGTCAAAATCAGCCCCTATAAGTTCTATCCTATTAATATTTATCATAAATAAATCCCCTGCCATTCCAACAGATAATTTACCAATATCTGAGCGTCCAAGTACTTTTGCACTACCTCTGGTTGCAATTTTTAGTATATCATAGGCTGTTGGAGCATTTTTGCCTGAGTTTAATCTATGGAGTAAAAATGCAACTCTCATTTCTTCAAGCATATTTGAGCCGTCGTTGCTTGCGCTTCCATCAACTCCAAGCCCAACAGGGACTTTAAGCTTTATCATTTGAGGAATTTTTGCAATTCCCGATGACAATTTCATATTGGATATGGGACAATGAGCAATGCCTGTACCAGTCCTTGCAAGTAAATTTAGCTCATCATCATTAAAGTGAATACCATGTGCAAACCACACATGGTCGCCTAACCATCCCAAACTCTCCATATACTCAAGAGGGCGCATGTTGAATTTTTGCATAGTAAAATTTTCTTCATCCACTGTTTCTGCAAGATGTGTGTGGAGTCTAACCCCAAGGTCTCTTGCAAGCTTTGCCGATTCACGCATCAAATCTCCCGTAACACTGAATGGCGAACAAGGGGCAATGGCAACCTGCCTCATGGAAAAACGACTTTTGTCATGGAATTTTTCCACCAAACGCTGACTATCTTTTAAAATATCAGTAGTAGACTGAACCACAGAATCTGGTGGAAGCCCACCATCCTTTTTACTAAGAGACATGCTTCCTCTAGATGCATACATTCTGATACCAAGTCTTTGTGCCGCCTCAAACTGTGTTTCAATCAGATTGTTTTGATTTTGTGGGAATACATAATGGTGGTCAAAACACGTTGTGCAACCTGTTTTTAAAAGTTCGCCCATTCCACAAAGAGAGCTGTACATAATAACATCACTATTTATATTTTTCCAAATTTCATATAAATATTTTAGCCATGGGAATAATTCCATATTTTGAACTTCTGGAATATTTCTGCTAAAGTATTGATAAAGATGATGGTGTGTATTTATAAGACCTGGATACACTACCATATTTGTTGCATCTATAATCTCATCGGCACATTTAACTTCGCTACCAATATATTTTATTTCACCGTTTTCAATAAATAAGTTTATATTTTGAAATACATTGTCCTTATCATCACATGTTACAAGATACTTAATATTTTTTAAAAGAATTGAATTTTTCATAATGTTCACCTAAACTAGTCTTGAAACAATAGTTAATATATCATTGCAAAATCAGAGTTTCCTTTCAAAATTTGTATATCTCATGAAAAAAAGTGCATTAATTATATTTTACTATAAATTTGTATGTTGAAATTTTATAACATCAAATAAACCTCTATCAGTAATTTTAAGTTCTGGAATAACCGGTAATGCCATAAATGCTAAAGTCATAAAAGCATTTACACTTTCATTAATGTCAAGCTCTTCCATAGCAATTTTGTTGAGTTTTTCATGACCTTTTGATACAGTTTCTAAATCTTCACTAGACATGATACCTGCAATATCTAAAGGTAAACATCCCTTGACCTCACCATCTTTAACAATAACCAACCCTCCGCCAATTTCTATAATCTTTTCTACAGCTATTTTAACATTAGTTGGATTATCACCTATAACAATTAAATTATGTGAATCGTGTGCTATAGTTGATGCAACAGCTCCATTTTTAAGACCATATCCTTCAATTAAACCCTTACCGATGTTGCCGGTACCACTATGTCTTTCAAATACATAAATAGGCAATATATCAACTGATTCATCATATATATAATATTCATTATCATCTACTTTCACATTCCTTGTTACATTCTCTGTAAAAAGACTATGATCCATAATTTTAATTACTTTTGCAGTGTCAGATGTCAACTTTATTTTTAAATCTTCCTTCGAAAAATCTTTAATATCAACACTGTTACATACAGTTTCTAACAGTTTTCTATCTTCCTTTATATCTTTATACCAATCATCCTTTACTTGTTTACCTTTTTTAAAAGTTTTAAGAACGTTAAAATCTGATAAATTGTCAACTATTATAAAATCTGCTATATATCCCGGAGCAATAGCTCCAAGTTTTTTAAGATTGTAACATTCTGCTGAATTTAAGGTGGCCATTCTAATAGCAGTTATAGGGCTGACACCCCCTCTTATAGCAAGTCTAATATTGTTGTCTATATGACCTTCTTTTAAAATATCC
>NZ_JAENWL010000243.1 GCF_016650095.1 Clostridium sp.
ATAATTATACCATTTGAATCGACACATTTCTACACTTTTTGATAATTAATTTTATTTATATACTTTATATATTTATTAAGCCCTACGAATTATTCACGAAGCATGGTTTTTTATATGATTCACCTTGATTTTAAGAAATTATTACTCTTAAAAAAATAGCCGAGCAAAGTGTAACTCTGATATGCTCCCCTTAATGTGAATTGAACCCCAAAAGTTCAATAGAGGAGTCAGAGCAAAAAATGCTAATTCTGTTACATTCGAAAAAAACACCTAAAGCATTTATACTACTGGCGTGGTTAGTCTTATACAACATGAATTAATTTTAAGTGTCGCTTGAAATGTACTTATTTATTATAAATTAACTGTTAGAGATACATAAAGGAATATAGGGACTTTTAACGAAAGTTAAGCCAATTCGTGATAAAAAAAGATATAGCCAATGAAAAAATGTCGCCTATCACTATGCAACACATTATCTTGGAAGAAGATTCAAGCTAACTGGGCAGAAAGAACCATTGAAAATCGGTCTTTTACTTAACATATTGGGTGAATTACTGGCTTAATGCGTATCCTGAATCGCTATTTAACTTTTGGACGATATGTATACAGAACCCCTACTAGCCATAGCAATAGCCATTCTAGACTCAGTAACAGTGTCCATCCCTGCACTCATTAGTGGTATATTAAGTTTTATATTTTTTGCCATTTAACCAATATCCTTTCATAAATTTATTATAATTACATCTTTAGAGTTAGCATAAAAATTTATATATATACAACATTTTTAAATAAGGTAGAAAATATAAAAAGACATACTAATCCTACTTAAATTAAAGTAAAATTAGCATGCACAAAATAAGTTCACAATAAAATTACTCATAGTCAGAAATTTGCGGTTTCCGGTAGATACTCCTTGCCATATTCAAGGGATATATGAGCGCACTATTATTTTTTAAAATCATTTTATTATAATTATTAATCTAATCTCTTTTCTAATTCCGCTTTCAGAGACTCATACCCAGGTTTTCCAAGAAGTGCAAACATATTTTTCTTGTATGCTTCAACTCCTGGTTGATTAAATGGGTTTATTCCTGATAAGTATCCGCTAATTCCACAAGCCTTTTCAAAGAAATAAGCTAAATACCCAAAATAGTAAAGAGTTAATTCTGGTATATTAACCACTATATTAGGTACGCCTCTTTTGAATTGTTACTATAAAATGTATGAGATAGCATTTCTATAGCAGCCCTAGATCTTAAATAAGAGCCACCAATTTCAACTACTATAAGCACATCTGAATCATTTCTTATTTTTTTCGCAGCTTTTTTTATTCTTACAAATTCTTCTTTGTTATAATTCACAGGAAGATCAATCCATCCTAAAAAATCACTGCCTATATAATTTCTTCATTTAAAAATTCTTTTGCATTTAAACCAATTTTTTTGATTTCTGTAGCATAAATCATTATTTAATTCTCCTTTTTTTCACTTTATCTATACAAACCAAAGCTTGCTACCCAAGCTACAAATACACGTGGCACTCCATTTAGGAATCTTGAGTATAATACTGATGGCACTCCAACTTCCACTGTCTCAGGTTCTGCTTCCTCTAGACCTACTCCAACAGGAATGAAATCACACGCGTTCTGTGTGTTAATGGCAAACAGTGCAGGTAATGCTAAGTTTGGACTTATATTTCCTTTTCCTATTTCAACGCCAATGAGAGTTCCTATTACCTGAGCGATAACAGCACCAGGTCCTAGTAATGGCGATAGGATAGGCAATAAACATATGAATCCAATAAGCATTAAACCTCATACATTACCAGCGAGTGGTGACATAACTTTTGCAAAAACATTACCAATTCCGCTTCCTTGGATGATACCTATAAGCATTGAAACAAATGCCATGAAAGGTATAATTGTGTTAATCATTGTTTGAACAGCTTCCCTGGAAGCTTGTAACATTATAGCAATTGCTTTACCAGCACATGATACCTAAAGTTAGACTGAAATTATTTATTTTTTTATCTATTAAATGGGGAAATGCAACTCCATTTTCATAAATCATTGAACTTAAGTTGTCTTTTTTCTCGAATATACTGTAAATACCTTTAGAAACATTATCTTTATCAACCAGTTGATTTGTAATCTTTCTCACATTTTCTCTATAGCTATTTTTACCATCTAGATATAATACTTTAAGATTTTCTAATTTCATTATGTTTGCAATTGGTTCAAGATTTTTCTTTTTAAGCTCTTTGAGCTTTTGAGTAAGAGAATCTTGATCGATAATCCCATCTATTCTTATAATAGTCAAGTGCATATCGCTTATAATGTTTTCTGTGCTAAAAAGTATTCCATAATTTGATACATCCTTAGTTTTAAGTCTCCCTAAAAGCCAATAAAATTAATACAAGAATGAATATGTTTTTAGGTACGTAACATTTCTATATTAAGAAATTGACTATAAAATAAGTTAGTTAAGATTTTATAATAGTATTGGTAATTAACAAATTGTGAACACAATTTGTTTTGCTAGACAATCTTTGGTGGTAAAACAAATTGCCCTGTGCCCCCTTTTCCTCTACCATCTTCTAACCAACCCAGTTTCGCCCATTTTACAAACATCCTCTTTCAAAATATATAAACACATTTTATCATTTCTGTCTACCTTTAAGGGTATAGTTCAAAATGGGGGTCAATTTCACTTGACATTCTACAATTTACTTAAACACAAAGACTATAATGTTTTTTCTATAAACGACGTGAACCCTTGGCTTCACGTCCAAAAAACCACAAAATATATACCTCTATATATTTTGTGATTTCCTCCCATATGGAAATGACAAATGCGGAATTTATGATATGGCAATAGAAAAACAATAAAATGTTATGCATGTAAATATCTAATGTATAAGAAAGAAAATAGATATAGAAAATTACAAGCCTTACTGAATTTATAATTCAGTAAGGCTTGTAATTTTCTAGTTTAATGTTTATAGATCTACAGTAGCTTTTCTCTTGAAAATTTTTGTATTGATAAACAGATATACTAATCCTATTACAAACCATGAACATCCAAGCAATATAGCATCTTTGCTCATTACACTAAGTACATATGCAATTATACAGAATCCAATAGTTGGGAAGATTAAATGTTTTATATAATGTTTTGATTTTTGTCTAACAATATGATGGTTAACAACTGATACATGAAGTAATAAAAAGGCAACAAGTGCACCAAAGTTAACTAACGTAGCTAGAAAAGATATTTGATTTTTAAAGAAAAGTCCAACTATAACAGAAACGATAGCAACAAATATAGTACTAATATATGGTGTCTTAAACTTTGGATGTATCGTTGAAAGTATATGCGGAAGTTTATTATCCCTTGCCATGGAGAATAAAACCCTTGATATAGCAGCTTGGGCAGCTAAAGCATTTGCAATACCCCAAGAAAAAGCTGTTGCTAATATGGTAAGATTCTTAAGCCATTCTCCACCCGCTTTTCCGGCTATAGTATAAAAAGCAATGTCCAAATTATTAAAAGTCATACCTCTTCCTAAATCGGAGGCTATCCAAGTTTGAATGATAAAGAGGACTCCCACAATGAGAAGCGCGGCTACTGTTGCTTTTCCCACAACCTTAGGTCCACCCTTAACTTCCTCCGATAAAGTTGATATTCCATCAAATCCAAGAAAACTAAGCACAGCTATGGAAACCGCACCCATAATCAAGGGTAAACTAAACTTGCTTGAATCAAATAATGGTTTCATAGTTAATCCTTCACCTGAGCCTACACCATTATTTAATGCAACTAATCCGACTACAATAAATATCGCAAGAACTATGAACTCTAAGACTAAAATAATCTTATTTGCCATTGCGGTGAACTCAATGCCCAAAACATTTATTACAGTATTTATTGTAATAAAGCTTATGAGCCATACCCAAAGAGGTACCGTAGGAAACACGGCAGTTAAAGCTGCAGCGCTAACTAAATATAAAAGTGAAGGTATTAAAATATAATCAAGTAAAATAGACCATCCAGCCATAAATCCCACTGATTCATTTATTCCACGTTGTGCATATGCATATACAGATCCTGCTACAGGAAAGGCTTCAGACATTCTTGCATAACTGAATGCAGAAAAAATCATACCACCCATACCAATTAAATACACTAATGCTACCATACCCTTCGATGCGTCAAATATATATCCAAATACTCCAAAGGGTGCAATAGGAACCATGAATATCATCCCATAAATAAGTAAATCCCAAAAAGTAAGAACTCTCTTTAATTCTTGCTTATAACCAAAATTATCAAATTGTGTGTTATCCATAATAAACCTTCCTCTCTATATTATAAATTACTCTCGATATCTCACTCATTCTTAGTATTTCATTACTTTAAAAAGAAACCTCCTTTTATATTTTTAAAATGAATTATAAATCCATAATGGTAATTCAAAGCGTGCTGTTTTAAGTGGATCAACAATTTGCGATATTTGTACATTTCCACTTAAACTGAGTAGTGATATGGCTTCAGCCTCAATCATGCCCTTTGATACCAACATATTAACCATATTTTTAGTGGCGGTTACAGCAGCATCATCCAAAGAAAGCTCAGAAGCAATAGTATAAACAGCCTCCTTTGTGAAAACTACTGGAAGACAATATGGGCGGCCTTTAATAACTTCTACGGTAACAGTTACTTCCCCAGGCACTTCAGCTCCACATACAGAAACCTCACCATCGCCCATAACAGCGTGTAGGTCTCCCATTGCTAAAAGCGCTCCTGGTACCTCAACGGGTAAGTAAATTGTGGAACCAATACCAATTATTTTGGAATCCATATTACCACCATGTACTCCAGGTTCGCCGCAGGATATTGATTCTGTCTTTGGTGCAGTTCCTATTACCCCAATCATAGGATTTACAGGAAGTTTGATTTTATCAGAAAACTCAATTTTCCCATCAATTATTGGAAGAATTTTAACGAAGTTTTCTTTTAAGGAATCACCTAAAACACCTAGATTAGGACCAGTAAGCATAACTCCTTGTGAACCGATTTTAATATTTTCAATTTTAACAACTAATGTGTCACCTGGCATTGCTCCCTTAACAAATACAGGTCCAGTAGCTGGGTTAATTCTGTTCCAGTCAAGTTGATTTATAATAGTATCTTGTGATTGTATTTGATTTTCAAAGCAATCACAGGTTTCGAATGATATTTGAATTCCGGTTTCAACCTCAGCAACTGGTGGTTTGTCTTTGTCCATGGAGAACACTACATTTTTACTTGATACTTTGTACATTTTATATTACCCCTTTCTTTATGTATTTTTATAATAAGAGTAGATTATTATAAAATAAAAATTTCATTAACATATTATACCAGCTATAGTAACAAGTTCTAAGTACTTAAATTCTTCACTTTTCAATTCTTAACTTGGTAATTCTTCAATCAATTCCATTTTACAGTCTGAACAAAAATTAAATCCCTCTCTATATTCACATTTATATTTTAAACAAAACATTTTTACACCCCCTTGAAATTTTAGATAGTGTTAACACTATCTTTGTTTTATTTATTCAAAACCCTGCTGTTGCAAGGATTGTAGCTGTTTTTAGAACAAAAAAAACAATGACCCCCTCTATTTGGTATAATTGTTGTATCTCAACCCAACAAAAATCCAAAAGGACGGTGTCATTGTGAGTACAATTATATCAATATTAGTTACATATAATCAACTA
>NZ_JAENWL010000367.1 GCF_016650095.1 Clostridium sp.
GTTGTATGTATTTCTGGACTTCCATATAATATTACCTGAATAGTAAGTGTAATACATAAAAATAGTATAACGGATAATGATCCCAAAAATGACGGTTTAATAGACGATAAATCTTTGTGTTCCATTTGAAACACCCCCTTAATTAACATAGTACATGCTAAGTGTTATAATAAGTGTGGTAAAACTGTTTGAAAAACTGTTTATTTTAAAATATTAAATATTTATGTAAACGTTTCTCCGTAAAAAATCGTCCTATATAATTACATATTAAAAATTGTTGATCTACTTTATCAAATCAGCAAACTCAGCACATACAATATTCTTTAATAAATTTACATTTATTTCTATTTGAAATCCTATTTTTCCTCCACTTACAATTATCGTTTCCATAATAAGAGCAGTCTTATCAATAAATGTTTTATACTGTTTCTTCATCCCTATAGGGGAACACCCCCCTCTAATATATCCCGTATACTTTTGAAGGTCTTTTAAATCTAACATTTCTATTCGCTTCTCGTTAGTTACTTTAGCTGCTTTCTTAAAGTCTATTTCTTCTCTAACTGGAATTTCGAAAATATAAATATTTTTAGAACCACCATGTGTAACTATAGTTTTATAGACATATTTTTCATCTTTGCCTATTTTTTTTGCAACAGATATTCCATCTATTTTATCATCTTTGATATCATAAGTTATAACATCATATTCTACATTCATTTTATCTAAAATACGCATAGCATTTGTTTTTATCATAGTCTTCTCCTTTATTACTTTGATTTTAATATCCCTTATATCTTATTATATCTCTTTTCATGCCTTATGCATTATTTACCTAACAATTATGGTATTAATTTAAATTCAACCCTTATTAGTTAATTTTGTATTAACTTTCAATAATAGTTCTTGTAATAATGATATAAATGGAGCATATTATATACTGTAATAAGATGTGTACAAGCAATAGATATTCTGATAAAGGAGAGTTGCATATGTTTATTTATATTCTTATCTTTTTTGCTAAAA
Organism: Clostridium sp.; assembly: GCF_016650095.1. GTDB lineage: Bacteria > Bacillota > Clostridia > Clostridiales > Clostridiaceae > Clostridium_AD. Next base: position 1,024 of record NZ_JAENWL010000367.1, read on the forward strand.
TAATTGAGGTTACCTTAACCACGATTAGAATAGTACTCATAACTAGAGGAGAAAAACTTTATGGGTCTATTATTGGTTTTTTTGAAGTAATGATATGGTTGTATGTAATTAGTTCGGTACTTGTTGGAATAAGTGAGGAACCTCTTAAAATGGTTACTTATGCAGCAGGGTTTGCTTGTGGAAATTATTTCGGGTGTATTTTAGAAGATAAACTAGCACTTGGATTAATTACAATAAATGCAATAGTTTCTGTTAAAGATGGCGAATCTTTAGCCGCAATATTGAGAGCAGAAAATGTAGGGGTTACCCTTATTGATGCAGAAGGGTTAAAAGAAGATAAGAAAATGCTTATCTTACATCTTAAAAGAAAAAGAAAATCTGAAATAATACGATTAATACAAAATTCCCATATAAATGCTGTAATTTCACTAATGGATACTAAAACTATATATGGTGGTTATGGAATTAGAAAATAAGAGTTCAACTAAAACACATATGTAAAATACCAAATGTGTCTTAGTTGAACTCTTTTAATTAACTTTTGATAATTTAGATATACTACTATTTAATCTTAAAAAAGTTAAAATAGCTCCAATCATACAAATAGCAGCTGCAGCTATATATACAATTTTCATTCCGTAAATAAATGCATCGGTACGTCCTGCTACATAATCAGTAACATGATAACCAATTTTATAACTCATCCTGTTATACAAAAGCGTTGTTGATAAAGCTATTCCGCATACCATTCCAAGGTTTCTCACAAGTCCATTAATAACTATATGTTTTTACTCACATTATAAATACGCACTTATCCTTGACAATTATTAGAAAACATAGTAATATTACAATTAAATTAAATAGAAGTTAGTTCTCATCAAGAGAGATAGAGGGTATGGCCCAATGATATCTCGGCAACCTTCAGGCTTAATTGCTTGAAAAGGTGCTAATTCCAACGTTAAATTTTTTTAACGAAAGATGAGGGAGTGAGTTTTAATAAATTAAAACCTCTTTCATCTTAAAAATAGATGAGAGGGGTTTAATTTATTAAAAGAATTAATGAAAGAGGGCTTTTTTATGAGCGTTGAAAGTGTTAAAAAATTTTTTTTAGAAAACGGACTTGAAGATCCAATAATTAAACTTGAAGAAGGAAGTGCTACTGTTGACCTTGCGGCAAAAGCCTTAGGGGTTGAGCCAGCACTTATTGCAAAAACTTTATCATTTCGTCTTAAAGATAGAGCTATTCTGATTGTTACTAAAGGTGACGCACGAGTAGATAATCGAAAATATAAAGACTTTTTCAAAACGAAAGCAAAGATGCTAGATCATGATGAAGTTGCAGAAATAACAGGTCACCCTGTAGGCGGAGTATGTCCATTTGGACTACTAAGCCCTATTGAAGTATATTTAGATGTATCCCTTAATAACTATGAATATGTTTATCCAGCAGCGGGGTCAGCATTTACAGCCTTGAAAATCAGTCCATCAAAAATGCAAGAACTAACCCATGCTGAATTTGTTGATGTTTGTAAATAATTTAAATTGAAAGGATGGTCTTAATGCCGATAAAAATACCAGACAATCTACCAGCATTTAAACTATTGAATGAAGAAAACATTTTTACTATTACAGAAAACCGTGCATTTCATCAAGATATTAGGCCTCTAAAAATTGTGATTTTAAACTTAATGCCCACTAAAATCGAAACTGAAACGCAAATTCTAAGACTTCTTGGTAACTCTCCAATACAGATTGATATAGTACTTCTTCACCCCAAAAGCCATGCCAGTAAAAATGTATCTGAGGAACATTTAATTAAATTTTATAATACTTTCGATGAAATAAAGGATTCTAAATTTGATGGAATGATAATAACGGGAGCTCCAATTGAAAATCTCCCGTTTGAAGAAGTAGATTACTGGGATGAACTTAAAAAAATTATGGAATGGAGTGTTCACAATGTATACTCTACCTTGCATATTTGTTGGGGTGCTCAAGCGGGGCTTTATTATCATTATGGAGTTCAAAAACATAAACTAGATAATAAAATGTTTGGAGTGTTCAAACATGAAATAACAAAACCGAATGTTAAACTTTTGACTGGATTTGACGATGAATTTTATGTTCCACATTCAAGGTATACTGGAATAAGAAAAGATGATATTGATAAAATAGATGAGCTTGAAATCTTATCGAAATCTGATAAATCAGGTATTTATATTGTTTCCGCCAAAAAGGGACGTCAAATTTTTATAACCGGGCATTCAGAGTATGATCCATTAACACTAAAAACCGAATATGACAGGGATGTAGCAAAGGGTTCAAATATAAATGTTCCTGAAAATTATTACCCAAAAGACAATCCATTAAACCCACCTGTTGTAAAATGGAGAGGTCATTCAAATCTGCTTTTTGCCAACTGGTTGAATTATTATGTTTACCAACAAACACCTTATAATTTGGTGTATCTGGAATAGCACTCATAAAAGCTGCTGATAAGGTATTTATGTATCAATGGATATTTTATATAAGGTTATAATAAATTAAGATGATGATTTCTGTTTAACAGGAACCATCTTTTTTTGTCTCCATTGATATCTATATTTTTTAATATCAAAAAATCAGTAACATAAAATGTTGTTTATCATAATAATATATTATAGATAACTTTTATAAGGAGAAATGAATGGAAGATTATTCAATGAAAGAAAGAAAAGATAAAGATA
>NZ_JAENWL010000312.1 GCF_016650095.1 Clostridium sp.
ACTTACAGAGCTGTAAGCATCACTTACAGAGCTGTAAGCATCATCTTCGATGCTATAAGCATCGCCTAGGGTGATAAAATGATAAATTTAAAATTTGGAAAGGGGAAATTAATATGGAAAAGGTAAAAATAGCAATTTTAGGTTTTGGGAATGTTGGCACAGGCGTGTGGAAAATATTACTTGAAAATAAAAAAGAAATAATGAAGCGTTCAAATTACGATATAGAGGTAGCCAAAATACTAGTAAATGATATAAATAAAAAACGAGATATTACTATATCTAAGGGAATATTAACAGATAATATTGATGATATTATAAATGATGATAGCATAAAAATTGTGATTGAACTTATTAGTGGAGGCGGTCCTGCTAAGGAATACATGATACGCGCAATGAAAGCTAAAAAACATATTGTAACTGCTAATAAAATGGTTATTGCAAACTGGGGTGAAGAGTTATTTAAAATAGCTGAGGAAGAAAATGTATTATTTTATTATGAAGCAAGTGTGGCAGGTGGAATTCCAATAATACGCGAAATAAATGAGAGCCTTACAGCCAATAGAATTGAACAGATAACTGGAATTATAAATGGAACAACTAATTATATATTAAGTAAAATGACACTGGATGGAATTAGTTTTGATGAGGCATTGAGACAGGCTCAAGAAAAGGGTTATGCTGAAGCAGATCCAACCGCTGATGTTGATGGATTTGATGCTGTCTATAAGCTTGCTATAATGGCTTCACTATCTTTCGGAACTGTTGTTAATCATGATTGCATTTATAGGGAAGGAATAAGAAATATTAGTGCTATTGATATAGAATATGCTAAAAAATTTGGTTATACAATAAAACTTTTGGCAATAGCAAAGGAGAGAAATAACAAATTAGAACTAAGAGTACATCCAACACTTGTACCGTCAAGTCACCCAATGGCAAATGTAAATGATGCATTTAATGCCATTATGATAAAAGGAAATGCAGTGGGAGAATTAATGCTATATGGAAGAGGAGCAGGAGACTTACCAACTGGAAGTGCAGTTGTAGGTGATATAATATCCATATTAAGAAATAATGTAAGACCAGCTGATTTAAAGGTTCTTAATGATAAAGCTGATTTTAAAGAAGTAAAAAAATCAGAAGAAAATGAATCGGAATTCTATATCAGACTTAATGTAAAAGATAGAGCTGGAGTTTTAGGAGATACAGCGGCAATATTCGGAAGAAACAATGTTAGTATTGTATCTATGACTCAAGATGTAAGGCATGAGGATGATGTGCTACTAGCGTTTATTACACATATAAGCTCAGAGAGGAACATAAAAAATTCATTAAAAGAAATAGAACAATTAGAAAATATCAACAAAGTAGAAAGCATAATAAGAATAGAATCGTTTAATTAATAATCATAGTGTTAAGATAAAAGCAACCTTATTGTAGATTACTACAGTAAGGTTGCTTTTTAATAGCTTGTATCTATAAATCCAAGTCCCAACGTTCCTCTTCTAGAATATCTTTTGCCCAAAGTGTATTTTCATGAGATTGTGTTAGTGTAAAACCTTTGCTCGAATAAATATGCCTGGCTGTTTCAAGAAAAGAAACTGTTTCAAGAAAAACATGCTTATATCCTTTTTCTCGGCAAAAATCCAATGCTGTATCAACAAGCTTGTTACCTAAGCCCTTACCCCTAGTTTCAGGTTCAAGCAGAAAATATCTTAGCTGAGCAGTCTCGTCATTAGCTTTAACAATTACAATGCTTCCGACAGGATTTCCATTCATTTCTGGTATCAGCATACATTCGTTTTTGCTATCATAATGCTGTGCAAAATGATGAACACCCTTTTCTACATAACTACAAAAAACAGATGAAAAGCCATATTGTTCCTTATAAAAATTTTGATGACGTGAAATAACATAATCAATATCGTCTTCCACAAAATCCCGAATGGTAATAGTATCTAATTTATTATCCATATTTATTATGCTCCTTTTATGGTTGCCACATTATGAGTAACAACGATTTTTTCTATAATTCAAAACTAATTATTTATTTTAATCCATATTGCAGCTTCTTTGAAGATGATTGCAGCACGTAAGGTGATGATTACAGCACTGAAAGTGATGATTACAGCACTGAAAGTGATGATTTAGCTGTTTAAGAAGTCTGTAGCATATTGTGCATACAATGAAGTACCTATTTCAAGTGCATCTTCATCTATTGTATACATTGGGTGATGTTGAGGGTAACAAGCACCTTTAGCTTCATTTCCCACTCCAACAAGAGCAATTATGCCAGGAACTTTACTTAAGTACTCCGCAAAATCTTCCGCTCCTGTAATTTTTTCAACATTAATAGACTTAGCACCTATTTTGTCTAAGGATTTTTCTGCTATTTTTGAACAGTTTGCATCATTGATTACAACAGATGTGGCAAAGGTATATTCTAATACAGCTTCTGCTCTATAGGCAGAGGCTGTATCTTCTGCAATTCGCTGTATCATTGCAGGAAATTTATTCCTAACATCTGGATTAAAGCTTCTTGTGGTTCCGGTTAGAGTTCCTTCACTCGCAATAATATTAAATCTTGTACCTACATTAAGAGAACCAATACTTACAACAGCAGGTTCAAGAGGACTTAATTCTCTACTCACTATGGATTGAAGGTTCATAACAATTGCGCAGGAAGCAACAACTGCATCAACTCCTTGATGTGGTGCAGAACCGTGACCACCCTTTCCGTGTACTTTAATTTCAAATAAATCTGCTGAAGCCATCAGTGGTCCTTCTTGAACGCATACAAAGCCACGTTCTATGTCACTCCATACGTGTATTCCAAAAATTCCATCCACACCATCAAGGGCTCCGGCTTCTATCATTTTTTTAGCACCTTGCGCTACTTCTTCTGCTGGTTGAAAAAGAAGTCTTATAGTACCATTAAGTTCATTTTTTTGTTTGCTAAGTATCATGGCGGCTCCGAGGAGCATAGATATATGGCAATCATGTCCACATGCATGCATGAAACCTTCATTTTCAGATTTATATTCACATTCATTTAATTCTTTAACTGATAATGCATCAATATCAGCTCTTAAAGCAATAGTTTTACCAGGATTAGTTCCTTTTATTTCTGCAATAATACCTGTATCTGCAACTCTTTTATATGATACTCCTAGATTATCTAATTCCTGGCCTATTCTCTCAATTGTTTTATATTCATGTAAACTTGCTTCTGGATATTTATGAAATTCTCTTCTTAAATCAATAACATTTTGTTTATATTTATTTGATAGTTCTCTAATTGACAAGTGCTTGTACCTCCTACATATAAATAGTGATTATAATAATTTTACAAATATACCTGCTATAATAACAGATGCTATAGTAACTGTAGTGAAGCCAGCTACTAGCATTTTAGGAAGCATATCATCAAGCACGTATGCTATTTCATCATCAGTTTTGCACACTGCTTTAATTGCTTCGTGGGTTAATATATAGTCAGCTGGGAAACCGTAAAATGCTGTAAGCATACATGAAAATGTCATTGCTTTTGAAGAACCTAAGAATCTACCTATAATTAGTGATACTATATACATACCTGTTACACCAAGCATAATAATTCCGAAGAGCGGTCCCGCTATTTCTTTTAACATACCAGGTGTTGCCTGTGATAAGTTAGCAAAAATATATCCCATAAGAACTGTCATAAGGAATCCAAATGAATTTGCCTTGTTTAAAGCTTTTTCTTCTAAAAAACCAAGTTCACAGAAGATAACACCTAAGAGCAGACAAACGACAAAATTATTAAGATGTATAACTGGTCCAATAATAGATGCAAGCCAACCTACAAATCCTAATTTTAATAAAATTACATATGGAGTTTGGAATTCAATTGGAAAAGGAGGAATAAGCTTCTTTTTTTGTGAAGTAGTTGCAGCAGCTAGATCTTTAGAGATTTTAGCCTCTTTGCCACCAGTATTATAAATGTTTAATATACGTTTAGCTTCTTTTTTAAGGCAAAAAGCAGAAATTGGATATCCCACGAATCCCTGCATAATGTACATGCAGGTAGCAAGGACGGCGATTGATACTAATCCTTTATCTGTAGCAGCTTGTGACATTAGTATTGATGCAACAATACCACCTGTAAGTGGAGGAGTTCCTGCAACAACAGTTTGCCATCCGAAAAATACTTTACCAACTGTAAGAGTCATCATGCAGATGCCTACTATTCCTCCCAATGCTATTAAAACAGTTCTCCATTGAGAAAGGAGTTCCTTAAGGCTCATTAATGTACCCATATGTACTAATAACAGGTACAAAGAAAGAGTAACTACTGGTCCTGAAAATGAACCTAGTGTAATGAGGTCCTTTGGTAGAAAAGTCCAAAATCCAATTAAAAATAAAACTGCAGATACAAATACTGAAGGAATAAAAGCTTTTGATTTTATTGAAAAAAACTCTCCGGCTGCGAGCACAATTAATATAATTGTGAATGCCGCAATAACACTATAATTCATAATATAAGCCCCCTTAATTTATAATTTATAAT
>NZ_JAENWL010000194.1 GCF_016650095.1 Clostridium sp.
CAACATATTTGCAAATTTTATAAATCCATTGTTTACAAACTATATAAATGCTTGCCACAAATGTAATTTTATATGTTCGACTCTTATTTTACCATTATACACCATAAAAGTAAAGATTCAATTTGATACAAAAACATGAACAAATAAATTAAAATATGTATTATTGAAATAAAAACATCCTTGTCTACTTTCTTTGCCAATTATATTTATATAACTCTAATACAGCTCCAATATTACTTTATCTTACATATAATTGCAGTATATTGCTAAATATTACAATATCCTATTCACAATGTAATAATTATGATATAATTCAATAAATATAGTAAATAGAGGGGGTAATGTCTTATGAGAATTGGCTTTATAATTTCTTTGATTTTTGCTATTTTAGTAGCCATGTTTGGAATTCAAAATTCTACAGTGATATCCGTTAATTTCTTTTCTACACAATTTAACATTTCCTTGGCTCTTATAATTTTTGTATCTGCAATTATAGGTGCTATAGTAGTGACTTTATTTGGACTACAAAAGGAATTCGCACTAAGCCGTGGTAATAAGAGGTTAACAAAGAAAGCAAATAATTTTCAAAATGAGATTGAAATTTTAAAAAATGAAAATGCTAATTTAAAGATTGAAAATGAAAATTCTAAAAGCAAATTAGAGGCTTTAGACACTAAATCAGAAGAGTTAGACACTAATAATAAAGCACTCATTGAAGAAATAAATGTACTTAATATGGAAATTGGTAGGCTTAATGGTATTTCTAAAAATGAAACTATTATTTTAAAGTAATGTAACTCACAGGTTTTCCACCCTTAAGGAAATAAATTGAGCACCAGTGGCATTTTATAGCTACTGGTCTCATCTAAATATCTTTATATCTTCCTTTTCATTCTCAAATACTTCTTTAGCCTTCCAACTAGTATAACTAATGAACTTCCCCTATTCTTCTATAACCATTACATATCCAGTATTACCGTCAACCCTTATCTTTTGACCTGTTTTTATTTTTTTTGTAGCCTCTGAAACACCCACAACAGCGGGTATTCCATACTCTCTGGCTACTACTGTCCCATGTGTTAAAAGACCACCGATCTCCATTACGAGTCCTGCTGCATTTATGAAAAGCGGTGTCCATCCAGGGTCTGTAAATGGTGCTACCAGAATCTCACCTTTATTTAATGAAGCCTTTGTAGGATCAGTGATTACTCTTGCGATTCCTTCTATGACTCCTGAAGATACAGGCGTGCCTTGTAATGCTCCCTCAGGTAGATTTTCACTCTTGTATCCTACCTTAATTTCTTCTCCATCGCTTGTAAGTACACGTGGAGTGCTTAGTTTCCTAAAATGATTATACTCTTCTTTTCTTTGATAAACGATGTCTATGAGACTTTCATTGTTTTGTATTGCTGAATGCAACTCCCAAAAACCCACATAAAATATATCCTTCTCCTGAGTAAGGTGGTTTTTTTGAACCAGTATCTTTGCCTCCTCCAGTATGGCTTTCTTGAAAATTAGGATGAGATTCATAATTAGATATTTAGGATGCTCCCTTGTAGGCAGAACATTTCTTAAAACTCTTACAAGCCTTTTTACTATTCTACCTTTCACTTTTCCATGCTTAGCTTCCACTTCTTTTATAAGCTCTTCCGCTGCTTTTTTCGCTTTTACTATTGTATTCTTGTATTCTATCCTATGGATACCTTCCACTGATGTCTTTACAGTAGCCAAAATTGATTTTGCTAGTGGTTCTGGGTTTTCTACCCATCGTTCCTTTGCCATATCTATTTCTCCGGCAGCTCTCATACCATATTTATCCATGAACGCATTAAACTTCTTCTTAAATTCGTCATACCCTTCGAGTTTACTTATTCTATAAATCAAAGTACTATAGTCCTCATCTTCAAACTCGCTCACTAAATACGGTGATTTTCTTATCATATCTGCTAGATCACCAACCAAAAGACCCATTTCAGTGGTGATGTTGCCTTCTAGTCCTTTGACTATATCATTCACATACTGATTTGTTCCCAGTAGCTTTTGTTCTAGACTTTCAAGAGCCTTAAAGCTTATTATTCCCGGTGCCATTCGTGGAATTAACTTATGTATATCTTTATAGAAGCTACCAACCTCATAGATGGCCTCCATTTTAGAGGAACCTTGCTTTGCTTCACCAATTGCTTTCACTGTTTCCGCTACACGGTTTTCAACATAACTGTTCATGAATTCGATGGAACCTTCCGGATTCTTATAAATGAAGTTCTTTAACCCATTAATCATTATAGGACTCATGTATTTAAGCAATGCTCTTCCTGTGCCCTTATTCCTTTTGATTCGACCTTCAAAGTCCGGCCTCTGAATCAGTTCTATTAAAGCTTCCCCTAGCAATACATCTACATTTTTAAAAAATGATGGCAATCCTTTTCTCATTTTTTTAAACTGCAAAAGTTCACTTAAATCGATATATATCCTACCTGCAGAAGAAGTGAGAAATTTATATTCTGATTCACTTCTCGCTCCTTTATCAAAAGGTAAGATATTTCTAAGTATATCTATTCCAAGAGGAGAAATCGGGTCTGTCATAACCTGAAAATGATTAAAAGACACGTATGCATGGAGCGCGTCATCTATAGGTAGTGGCGCAGGTAGTGGAAACAAGGAAGTAATGGCACGACTCTGAACTATATACAATTTATCATTTTCAAGGCACCACTCAATATCCTGAGGACATCCATAATGTTTCTCTATTTTCATTCCAAGTTCAGAAAGCGCTATTATATTGTAATCTTTCATAACTTGTCTTGAGGACCTTTCACCGATTATGTCTACTTTTTTTGTGCCACCGCCGTCAATTGGAAGTATTGCTAGCTTCTTGTCTCCTATAATTTTACTATCTATTTCCATACTGCTCTTCCTAAACTTATATATATCTGGAGATACAAGACCTGAAACAAGTGCTTCTCCAAGTCCATAGCTGGCATCTATGGAAATAATTCCTCTGTGTCCGGATACAGGGTCAGCAGTAAACATGATACCGGATACTTCTGGTAGCACCATTTTTTGAACGACTACAGACATATAGACCACTTCATGCTGTATTTTGTTCTGTATTCTGTAGAGGATTGCTCTATCTGTAAATAAGGATGCCCAGCAGTCTCTAACAGATCGCAGTAGCGAGCTGTCCCCCTTAACATTGAGATATGTGTCTTGTTGACCTGCAAAAGAAGCAAATGCCAAGTCCTCTGCTGTAGCGCTTGATCTTACTGCATAGTAGTTATCTGTTCCAGTCTTATTGACTGCCCTAAGAATCTCTTGTACTACTTCTTCTGGTATTTCTGACTGTCCTACCTTTGCTCTAATTTTTTCACCTATCTGACTTATGTTCTCAAGACATGCATCCTTAATCACTTCAGGTATGAAATCCGACAGCTTATTATGCTGTACGAAATCTTTATATGCCTCTGTTGTAACACAAAACCCGTAGGGAACCTGGAATCCTACTTTGGTCATTTCTCCTAAGTTTGCACCTTTTCCGCCTACTAGTGATATGTCCTTCTTATCTATTTCATCGAAAAATAGTATATATTTATTTTGCATAATATATCTTCCCCCAAATTACTGTAACTTTACTCCATTTAGAAACAGGTTAATTAGCTGACTTTTTAAAATATCTATTTCATAATTTTCTTTACCATAGATACTTGAAACAAAAAAATTCATATATATAAACATAAAATTCCTTGCTAACATTACGAGAGGTATATCTAATCTTATTTCATTATTATATTGTGCTTTTTTTACAATTTCCAAAACCAGACTTTCAATTCCACTTCTCTGATTATTGTCAAATGGATTGTTGTTAAAAAGTGTTTGTAATCTATATCTAAAATAGATTGCTGCTAATTCTATGTCATTACGAAATATCTGATTGATAAAGTCCAATAAGTTATTTAGCTGTGATTGTATGTCCTTATTTTCACTAAAACTTTCACTAACCTCTTCACCATGATTCACAATAAGAGACTGAAAGTATCCAACAAGAATGGATTCTTTATCCTTAAAGTAATTATATAATGTGCCCTTGGACACATCAGACTTTTCTGCTATTTCCTCCATAGATGTTTCCTGGAACCCTTTTGCTCTAAAAAAATCTATTGCACAGTTTATAATGTTGTCCCTTGTTATTTCCTTTTTACGTTCTCTTCTATTCATATTTTCTTGAACTCCTTAACAATTGAGTATATTTAAACACTGTATATTTTTGAACTGTGTTTAAATTTATTTTAAGTCAAATAAGATAGAAAGTCAATACCAATAGCGCCTTTACACAACAAAAACGCAGAATCTCATTTCTGAGACTCTACGTGTATATTTACAACATATATATCTGCTTTCATTTAAGGCATACTATGATATTATTCAAAAATACAAACTAAAGGTACAATTGCTTATCATTTTAAACGAGATTTTTTTTCTATTACAACTGGGAAATCTTCATCCCCCATTAATATTGTATTTTCACTCATAATAGTATTTTTATCTATTATAACATTTGTTAGTTTGCACCCTTTTTTAATTTCACAATTTTCGAATATTATACAATTTTTAACTTCTGCACCTGCATGTACAGTCACCCTTCTTGAAATTATACTATTCTCTATGCTTCCTTTTAAAATGCATCCATTAGAAATCAAAGCATTACTAACTTTTGATCCATTAAAATATTTGGTGGGAGCCCCATCTTTACTCTTTGTATAGATTAACCCATTGTTAAAGAATAATTCCTTGATTACTTTAGTTATTAGCATATCCATACTGGTTTTATAATAATTTTTCTCTGAATTTATATATTGAAGGTATCCTTTAAACTCATATGCATTCACATTAAGTTCCGAAACCATACTAGCAATAGCTTTTTTTATTGAATTATTATGTCCTGTCTGAATGCAATCCTTTACAATAGTTATAAGAGTACTTTTTTTCATTATAAACTTTTCCATTGATATATTTTGTTTGTCCTCTGATCCTATGTTTTTCCCAATGCTTAAAACTTCACTTTCCCCATTTATATATAAAGTACTGCAATTTACATACTGATTCTTCCCATCATTTGTCTTTTTATATAATATTGTAATATCACTACCAGATTCCTCATGATACTTAGCAGCCTCATTGTAATCTATGTTACATACAACATTCGAAGAAGATACTATTACATATTCTTGTTTCGATCTATAAATATATTCCATATTATCTTTTAATATATCTATATCGCTTAGTTGTGATTTTTCTGAAGTAAAATTGAATAAAAAGAGTCCATTTATTTTTCTATCTAAATCCCAAGGTTTCCCTGACCCTAAATGATCTACTAAGGATCTAGATTTTGTGTTAGTAAATATACCTATATTATGAATACCTGAATTAACCATATTTGAAAGCACAAAATCAATAATTCTATATCTTCCGCCTATTGGTATAGCTGCTATAGGTCTTGATTTTGTAAGACTTTTAATATTATCCTCTTTCTCATTTAACATTAATAACCCAATATAATTTTTAAGCATACATATCCCCCCGTTAATCTTATAGTTTAGGTTTAGTTAGTATCTCTGAATTAGATTTGATCTCTTTTCCTTCTTCTATAACAATAATATTTTCTCCATTACCAATACAAGTATTATGTCTTATGATTACATTACTTCCTATGTTTTAGTCTTGATCCTTGACCCCCTGCGAGTATCATAGCTATCATTTCTTTTTTTTCATGCTAGTTCTCTCCTCTCTATTCTTCTTCTACTGCGGTATGATTCAAAATAAACTAGGCAAAAGCAGATTATGTATTTTCCAATTAGGTTCATTAAAGCAATTAATTTTTTAATATAGATTATTTTGTAATCTTTGCACAAATGCCATCTCATAATTTTCATTCCGTATAAAATTGTCTCATGTTTCGTCATTTTATGCAATATCTATATTTACATGAAGATGAATTAATTTGAAAATATTTTTTTAATAGTTCACTATATATTTATAGGTTCTTACCACATTTTTTATTTGTCTCTATTTATATATCATGAAGTTTATAAAAGATATTTTCCATGGAATATTAATTTCACAGAATTTCATTTTTTTAGATAATTATTATTGACTAATAGTAATTGTTATGTTATATTAATATTAATAAAAAACAAATAAAAGAGTTATTATTAATCAAAATATATTTGTAAAGTTCGAATTAAATTTAATATAAAAAAAGTGATAAAGTTTAAAGTATAGCATTTTGGTATAGACAAATTTATATAAAATGGAGGGATAATAAATGTCAATTTATGATTTTAAAGCGGTAACAATCGATGGTGAAGAAATATCTCTAGAACAGTATAAAGGAAAAGTTCTAGTTATAGTTAATACAGCAAGCAAGTGTGGATTTACACCACAGTATGAGGGTTTAGAGAGGCTTTATGAACAATATAAGGATAAAGGTCTAGAAATACTTGGATTTCCAAGCAATCAATTCGCTGGACAGGAACCTGGTGAAAGTAATGAAATAAAAAATTTCTGCGAAATTAATTATGGTGTGAGTTTTCAATTATTCGAGAAAAATGACGTAAGAGAAGCAAATGCTCAACCACTTTTTAAATATTTAACAGAAAATACAATTTTCAAAGGTTTTGATTTGAGTAATCCAAACGGAAAAAAACTTAATGACATGCTTAATGAAAAGTTTCCAGAATTCCTAGTAGGTAATTCAATAAAATGGAATTTCACAAAATTTCTTATTGATGGGGAAGGCAATATAACTAACAGATATGAACCAACAACCGAACCAGTA
>NZ_JAENWL010000423.1 GCF_016650095.1 Clostridium sp.
CATTATGCACGTGAACATAATTTCCAACTTTTATGTACTGAGTAGCTAGCCCTATAGACTCTTTATACTTTATTATTTGTTGTCCTTTATCTATATCTCTTATAGCAAACTTATGTCCAAAAGGAACATCTGAATTAAGTACTACCTCAATGTCTTTACCAAATAAGTCAATGAGTATTTTTTCTTTATTGCTTATTTTTTTTACTGCTGTAGCAACATTATCATTTTCATTAGCAATGGCTGCAAATTTTAACATACCTAGCCCTCCTAAATAAATTCTTAATTACTTAATAAGCAATTACCATGCCAAATCCACTTTATAGCATTTAGAAGGTTTCGTTCTGTAAACGTTTTATAATGCATCAAAAGACTTGTTGCAAAAAGAAACAGTGTTGCATTAAGCATCACTGTTTCTTTTTCTCCATAATGTTGTTCTATTTATGTTTAATATTTTAGAAGCTTCACTTAGATTTCCATTGCAATAAGCTATGACTTCATTTATGTATTCATTTTCAACCTTTATTAAACTTTTAAAATCCTTTGGTTTAGTTTCATTAATTTTTTCATTATCTATATTGTTATTCTCAATGGCTTCTAATCTTATATCCACTATATCAATGCTGTCACTATTACATAATATAACAGACCTTTCTATCATTCCTTCAAGTTCTCTGACATTTCCTCTATAATTATAACTATTCAAGTAGTCTTCTGCATTTTTTGACATAGAGTTAATGCCCTTATCATACTTTGTGGAATATTTTTTTATAAAAAAATTTGAAAGTTCAACTATATCCTCACTTCTCTCATTTAGACTTGGAACTAGTAATGTTAGAATATTAATTCTATAATACAAATCTTCTCTAAAATTGCCCTGATTTAACATTTGTTTATTATTCTTATTTGTTGCTGTTATAATTCTTACGTCTATAGGTATAACTTTATCATCACCAATTCTTCTAACCTCTTTTTCTTGAATAACTCTTAATAATTTACTTTGAAGCTCATGAGGCATTTCTCCTATTTCATCCAGAAAAATTGTTCCACCATGCGCAAGTTCGAACACACCAGGTTTTCCACCTTTTACTGCACTTGTAAATGCTCCTTCAACATATCCAAAGAGCTCACTTTCTATAAGATTAGGCGTAATAGCAGCACAGTTTATAGCTACAAATGGAGCATTTTTTCTTCTACTATAATTATGAATACTTTGAGCAAATAACTCTTTACCAACTCCAGATTGACCTAAAATCAGTATTGGTGAATCGTATAAGCTATAGGTTTGCGCCCTTTCAATGCATTCTCTCATATTTTTACTTTTATATACTATATTATCAAAATTAAATTTAGCTATAAATCCTTTTTTCTGTAACTTTACTCTTATTTGATGCTCCAGCTCCTGTATTTTAGTTATATCTTGAAATGTGGCAACAACTCCACTTATTTTGTTATCAACAATAATTGGGACTCTATTTGTAACAATTTTAGATCCATATACATCTTGTATTTCCCCTATCTTTATTTGCCCAAGCTCTAACACTTCTATTAATTTTGTTCCCTTAACTACACTCTCTATTCTCCTTCCAACAGCTTCTTCCTCTGAAATGCGAAATATCTTTTCAGCAATAGAATTGAATATAGTAATCCTACCTTCTTGATCTATAGATATTATGCCATCGTGAATGAAGTTAATTATAGTTTTAAACCTTTCAGCTTTTTCCTTCTCAAACTGTAGGCCTTTAAAAATTCTTCTCGCTTCCTGCATTGATGAAATAACCGACTCTATTCCAGATTCTATAATATAGCTTTTACAGTTTAATTTATTGGCCATGGAGTTTCCTATAGTATCTCCTACAAATACTTGCACACCTTTATCTATGTGCTTTTTTAACAATATTTCTGCTTTTTCTTCATTTTCAATTTCAATTCTATCTATATTTAAATTTAAGAGGTCTCCTATTACCTCACATCCATATATAATATTTCCGTACCCCGCCACTCCTATCTTTCCTTTATAATTAATAAGATCCCTAAATCCTCTTAAGATGTCAAAGGAACTCATTTTTAATTCGACTACTGGTATATCAACAACCTCCTTTATCATAGTGTAAGTTCCACCTCTAGAAATAATTATATCAACGCCCTGTTTTATAAGGGTTTTAGCAACCTTAACCCCATAACTTAAGTCCGCAACTACAACTTCTATATTGCTATACTTTTTATCCTCAATAACTTGCTCTGCTAAACGTCCTAAACTTTTAAATGGTGCTATAAAAACAATATCTTTCATCCTTATCTCCTTATTCATAACCTTAAAATTTATAGTAATTTACACCAGCATTAAAATGAAATAAATACCCCTGAGAGCGCATAAAACAGTATTAAGTTGTTATTTACTCTACCTACTATTCTTTGTTATCTTGGAAATGCTCCATTATTTATATCTATACAAGTACCATTAATATATTCAGGACAATCTGTTGAGAGCCAATATATTGTCTTTGCAACTTCTTCTGCTTTTGCAAATCTATTTATATATACACTGCTTTTTATAGATTTCTTTCTGTCCTCTGGTATTGTTGAAAGCATATCTGTTTCTACGGGCCCTGGCGCTACAGCATTTATTACAATTCCTTTAGGA
>NZ_JAENWL010000235.1 GCF_016650095.1 Clostridium sp.
CTTCCCACAAAAGGGAACTGATTATAATGAGTTATTTAGGATTGCCGATAAAAATATGTATGAATACAAACAGCGGTTAAAAAATAAGAAAAATGCGATTATCCATAATTAATGATATTAGAAATATAAAGATATAAGCCCCAGAGTGGGAAACATTCTTCCAGCTCTAGGGCTTATATCTTTAATGCAATTTTTTAATATCATCCACCTTCTAAATCGAAAATCTTTCAAAATGAATTTTATTAGAATTAATGTTAAAAGATTTTAAATCTGAAACAGCCTTCTCCATCATAATTGGAGGTCCACATAGGAAAAAATCATATTCAAGATCATTATTCAATAATCTCTTAACTCTAGCACCGTCAACATATCCTTGCTCTCCACTATATTTTTTTTCTGAGGATAAAACGGGGATAATGGTTAGATTTTTCATATTACATGCTATTGAATCTAGCTCTTCTTTGCAAATAAGTTCACTGCTATCGCGAGCTCCCCAAATTAAAATCACATCTCTATGTTTTTCTTCCACATTTAAATACCTTAACATACTTAAAAATGGTGTTATTCCAATTCCTCCAGCAATAAAACAAAGCTTATTATCTTTTGGTAAATCCAAATGTGTAAAGCTTCCAAAACTACCATCAATATATGCCTTATCACCTACCCTAGCTTTTACAAGGCTATTAGTAAAGTCTCCGAGTTGCTTAACTGTTACTGAAATATAATCTTTTTCAGTAGGACTTGAGGATATAGTAAATGGATGTTCATCTTTTGGAATTTCTTCATTATAAAGTTTAACATATAAAAATTGTCCTGATTTATATGTAAATAATTTATGATTTTTAGGTTTGAATTTTAAAGTTATTATGTTATCGCATTCATTTCTAATATCTGATATCGTATATTCCTTGCTCTTTGCAATGTTTCTTTTTAATACTTTATGATAAAAATACATAGATAAGGCTATTACAAAA
This sequence comes from Clostridium sp., assembly GCF_016650095.1. GTDB lineage: Bacteria > Bacillota > Clostridia > Clostridiales > Clostridiaceae > Clostridium_AD. The sequence goes on from NZ_JAENWL010000235.1 coordinate 975, forward strand.
TAAGCTGTAAGTGTCATCTCTAATTGAATATTTGTCTTTACAGAATTACTTAAAAGTATATGAATTAATAAAATACAAACACCTACTACAGTAATATTGTGGACTGTAACAAGAAATTCGTGCTTTGGTTTTAGAAATTTCTTTAATGAATTTCTTATATCATCCACTATTTTAATTTTAAAAAATAGCTTGTTAATCATTAATAAGGTACTAATAACAATTATTGCACCAAATATTACGAGAGTAGCACTTCCTAATGTTGTTTGAAAAGAGTCATGAAAATAACTCTCCTTAATTTGAGCATGAATAAGTCCTAAAGTAAATGCAACTAAGGGCATAACCATATGGAATCTATACATTCTATCCATTCCGAAGTTTTTTTCAATAAACTTTGGTCTTGCAGTAATTATAAATTGATTTACAAAAAATACATAGGAACATATTCCTAATGCTCCACCTAGTAAAAACATAAAATTATTATTGCTTTTTGATTCTTGGATTACATAAAAATATACTGGTAATACTGGTGCAAGAAAATATAATAAAATCCAAAACATTTTTTTCATTTTCATAATAACACTTCCTCTTTCTCATTTATTTACAACCTTATTTCATCTACACTTATATTATATTAGTTCTTTATTAATGATAGTAATAAGCTTACAAAATAAGTTATGCTCGAAAAGATTAATGATACTATCAGAAATCCTATCATTAGAATATTATATTTTAATATACTTTCAGCCATAAAAAACTTTGAAAAACCTAAGACATTGATAACTAATATTATTATAAATATTATAAATAATCCCTTACTTGCACCTTTAATATCCGCAGTACTTAAGGATATATGAGAGGAAATACATATAGCTAAAAACAAAAATAATATAAAGTACGGATTCGCAAAATTCTTAATCGAAAAGATCATTTTTATTAAATCAATATAAGAATTCAGTATTCCCTCTATAGCAAATTGGTTTATTTTAGTTATATTCAGATTACTCATTGATATAGTTATAAATTCATTATATGTTTTGGGAATCATGAAGTACATCAATGCAATTATAGCTGAAATCCCTCCGAATATAGGGGCAATGCCTATAAAAAAATTGCCTGTTTGTTGGTATACACTGTTAGGATTATAAGCATGATTTACATATCCAAGTACCCCATTTTCATCTCTCTTTTGCAAAAGTACTATTCCCTTAATTTTGTGCCCAAAGAGAAAACAAAAGACAGCATGAGACATTTCATGTATTGGAACACCAATAATAGCGGTAATAGCAACAGCCTTCCACCCAAAACTCTTTTGAAAATTTTCTATTGAACGTTCTCTTAAAAATCCAAGAATAAATCCGACAAGAATTATCATTCCTGTCCCATATATTGTATCTACTAATGTCTTTATTATTGTGTTTACTAGTATACTCATTTAACCACCCTTTCGGATCTTGCTTCTTTTCTATTTTTAAGGGAAGCCCTTTGGGCTCCCCTTAGTTCACATTATTTTCTTACTTCATATTGAGTTAATTAAAACTTTTTATAGCCTTTTCCGCCCACTTAGAGTCTTTATATATAGCCCTAGCTACACCAATAAGATCAGCTTTCCCAGTAGATAAGAACTTTTCAGCTGCAGTAACTTCAGTAATTCCACCAGTCAGTAAAACAGGAATAGACACAACTTCCTTAATAGCCTCGGTTAGGGCTGAAAAATACCCTTGACTAGTATTACCTGGATTCATATATCCACATAACCCCCCAGAAATATCGAGAATATCTACTCCTGCTCTTTCAAATTCTAATGCTGCAATTTTGCTATCCTCAATTGTACTTCCACCCTCCATATAATCAAAAGCACCTAGCCTAAGAAGAATTGGGAAATCATTACCAACAACTTCACGAACTGCTTTAATAATTTCTAAATGAATTTTAATTCTGCCTAGCAAGTCTGCACCATATTCGTCGGTCCTTCTATTAGTAAGCGGAGAGAAAAATTGATTAAGAAGATATCCATGGGCGGAATGAATTTCTACCCCATCAAAACCAGCTTCTTTTGTACGCCTAGCAGCATTCTTAAATTCCAAAATCAAATCTTTAATTTCACTTTTAGTAAGTTCCTTTGGAAGATTGCCGGTGCGTGGATTGGCTATAGCTGAAGGCCCCACTGGGTCATACCCTGTAACTTCTTTACTAGTTGCACTCCCAGCATGGTTAATTTGCATTACTGTTTTAGATCCATTTTTGTGAATAATATTCGCCAGTTCTTTTATGCCTTCCACAATACTATCATCTGCCACAGAAAGCATTCTTTCACTAGCCTTTCCCTTTTTCGTTATAAAACTATGTTCTATAATAATAAGTGATATATATCCACCTTCAGATTTTTCATCATAATAATCTAATATATCTTTACTTACCTTTCCACCCTGATCAGATTTCGACGTAGCCATCGGTGGCATAACCAACCTATTGTTTAAAGTTAACTTACAATTTTCTAGTGGTTTAATCAAAAATGACATTTTATGACCTCCTATAATTAGATTATTTTTCAATTTTCATTTCAATATATCCATAAACTTTATTGCTTCGAATAATATAATTTGACTATTTTAGAATATAAACTCTAGCTTCATAAGGTCTTAATGTGATGTTTTTAACCTTATTATCGCAAACCTCGTAGTTACTAATTAAAAGGTCAGCCTGTTTATACATAATATCGTCTGTAAGCTTGAATTCCACTTCTGATTCAAAGAAATTCAGTATTACTAATAACTTTCCTTCCTTATATGTTCTAATGTATGAAAATATATTTTCATCATTTTCATAAAGTAGCAACAAATCGCCATAAACCATTATTTCATTTTCTTTTCTTAGTTTAAGAAGTTTTTGATAATAATAAAATATTGAATTTTTATCCCTTCGTGCACTTTCAACATTTATATCTTCATAATTTGGATTTACACTAATCCATGGTGTTCCCTCAGAAAAGCCTGCATTTTTTGTATTGTCCCATTGAACTGGAGTTCTAGCATTATCTCTTCCAATTGCGTAAATACCCTTCATTAATTCCTCTTTAGGTACTCCCTGCACAGTTTTTTCATTATACATGTTAATGGTTTCAATATCCTTATATTCTGATATATCTTTAAATTGTACATTGGTCATTCCAATTTCTTCACCCTGATATATGTAGGGAGTCCCCTGAAAGGTATGAAGAAAAGTTGCAAGCATTTTTGCTGACTCTACCCTATATTTCTTATCATTACCAAAACGTGACACCATTCTTGGCTGATCATGATTATTTAAATATAATGAATTCCATCCTTTTTCCTTTAATCCCTCATACCACTTAAACATGATTTTCTTAAATGTTGTAAGCTTCCATGGCTGAACATCAAATTTACCGCCAGTGCCTCCATCTATTCCCATAAGTTCAAACTGAAATAACATATTTAGTTCATTTCTATCATCATTTACATAAAGCTTTGCCTCCGCAGTATTAACTTCTGGAGCCTCACCTACAGTCATAATATCATATTTGCTTAGAACTTCTCTATTCATTTCCTTTAAATATTCATGAACTCTTGGTCCATTAGCTGTATGTGGTAATCCATTACCATAAAGATCACTTTCTCCCTTTTCGCCCTCTGGAAATCCTGGAACCTTTGAAATTAAATTTATAACATCCATTCTGAACCCATCTATTCCCTTATCTAACCAAAACCTCATTATATCATATACTTCTGCTCTCACTTTTTCATTTTCCCAGTTCAAATCTGGCTGTTTTGTAGAGAATAGATGAAGAAAATATTGTTCCGACATTTCATCATATTTCCATGCTGAACCACTGAAAAAAGATCCCCAATTATTTGGAGGATTTCCTTCTTTTCCATCTTTCCATATATAGTAGTCTCTATAAGGATTTTCTTTAGAACTTTTACTTTCTGTAAACCATTTGTGCTCATCTGAAGTATGATTTACTACTAAATCCATTAATAGCTTAAGTCCTCTTTTGTGCATTTCAGAAAGTAAGTCCTCAAAATCCTGCTGTGAACCAAATTCCTCAATGACTTTTCTATAATCGCTTATATCATAACCATTATCATCGTTTGGAGATTTATAAATTGGGCACAGCCATAATATATCGACTCCTAGTTCCTTTAAATAATCTAATTTCTGAATAATACCTCTTAAATCGCCTATACCATCACCATTCGAATCTTTAAAACTCTTTGGGTATATTTGGTATACTACGCCCTCTTTCCACCAATTTTTCTGCATATTTCTATTCTCCTTCCGTATTCACAGTAATTTCAAACTGAAATACACTATAGCCAGAACATCTCAGAGAATGGCTAATTCAATTCAATTATAGTATAACCCTTAATTTTATAAAATTCTATGATAAGTTGCAACATCACCTATTCATCTATATCATGGCCTAGTGAAAGATTGACTTAATGTACTTAGCTTCATTTTGCTAGTCATTTCCATGTACAGGAATCTTTTATAAATATTTATTTTATTGTAAAAATTGTATTTACAATATTTCATTAATGAAGTATTCGATTCATCTGCCATAATATTCTGTATATTGAAAAATTTATTAGTAAAGCATTTCATCTTTAATGTCACGATGTAATTACCATTTATTGTAACTTTCAATTGCCAACGTATGTATAATGCATTATCTATACTCAATGTAATCTATTTATGAATAACATCTTTCTATATATTTATATACAATTTTAATCTTGTAACTTATTGTGGTGCATTTTAGTTGTAATCTCCCATACCCCAAGAGTTGACACTACTATAACTCATTGATATAATGTAAAAAAATATACACCGTTTATTATTTTTTTATTTAAATTATCAACATAATTACATAATTAACAATTTAAATAAATTTATTAATATTATCATATAATTAATATTTAAATTTCATTCCTAGGTTGTAAATGTAAATATTAATAATGGCAATATTAATTTATTTATTATAAATTATAAATTA
>NZ_JAENWL010000378.1 GCF_016650095.1 Clostridium sp.
CAATTGCTGTTTTTGCAGCATCATCACCATTCGTTGATGGTACAATCCCTACCTTGGTAGATACTGTATAGTCTCCATCTGCCACTTTAGTAGCACCTGCTGAAGCTACATTTGCTATTCCCGCGGTTGACCCTACTGTTACTGCGCTAGCTTTAGTGATTTGAATTTGTGCACCATTTGTAACATCTTCAGCAAAAGCAGAATCTTTATCAATAGTTACATTGCTAATAACTGAGTCATCAATTAAACTACCAGAATTATCTATAACAGTATCTGTTTTGGCACTTGTTTCAATTTTATATACAGCATCTGTAGGTACATCAGTACCATCCATAGTAAGATTAGATAAACCTGAAGTATTAACATCTGTTGCAGTCTGTTCTACCTTCTTAGTGATATCTATACTATAAACATCGCTATCGACTAAATTTGCATCAGCAGCCACAGTAATAGCATTGATATCTGCTATACCTGTACTTTTTACAAATGTAGTGGCCGTCATAGCATTTTCTGTCTTTACTTCAACACTATAAATTCCAGCATCAAGTTCAGTGTTAGTGCCAGTAACCTTATTGGCTACATTTGCTACACCAGTTGGATCCAGGCTTGATCCTACATCATTACTTTCTTTTCCTCCAAGATTTTCTAACTTAGCCTCATATGAACCGCTTGCAAGTATAGAACTTGAGTCTAATTTAATATTTGAAAAAGAAGTACCGCTATAAACAGCTTTATTCGCATCTGTAGTATCAATATCGGAGCCAGTTCCAACTTTTATTGAACCATCCAATAATTTTCTCTGATTGAATTCTGTTGTATTTCCTATACGGTTGATTTCAGAAGTTAATTGATTTACTTCCTTTTGAATTTCTGCCCTATCACTTGTTGTATTCGTATCATTAGAACCTTGTACTGCTAGTTCTCTCATTCTTTGAAGAATGCTGTGGGTTTCATTTAACGCACCCTCACCAGTTTGAATAAGTGAGATAGCATCTTGTGAATTAGCAGAAGCTTGATCTAGACCTCTTATTTGACCTCTCATTTTTTCTGATATTGCAAGGCCTGCTGCATCATCTCCAGCTTTGTTTATTCTAAGACCCGAAGAAAGTTTTTCCATTGATTTACCAGCATTTGCTTGGTTGATTCCCATTTGTCTGTTAGCATTCATAGCACCTAGATTGTGATTGATTATCATAATAAATACCTCCCTGATTTTTTAAGTGGACATCCCTGTTCCACTGTTTTATATTTAAGATTTTTGGACTTACAAGCTGATTGATTGAAATTTTGTTCATATTTTTTATAACAAAAAAGGAAGAGTTACAATCCTAACCATAATAACTACCCTGTTATTATGAATTGATGATTGTATTAACTCTTCCTTGAGGTAATGAGTAATGAAACAATTTATTTTACTTATACTACTTGTAATATTGCTTCTTTATTTTTATCTTGCACTCCATCTCTCAAGATGATTACATCCCTAGGAGCGTCTATGGATATCCTTACTGTGTTATCCTTAACCTTAATGAAAGTAATTTTTATGTTGTCCCCAATACTAATTGTTTCCCCAGTTCTAATTCCTAGTGCAAGCATTCTTCTTCCCCCTTTTTTACTCATTCGGTTTTTTTAAAAATAAAAAAGAGCCAATACAATAAATCCAAAATTTAGATTTACCATGTATTAACTCTTCCTTGAACAACTATATAATTTTTTCACCTATGCCAATATTACTAACATCCTTGTTAATAACATCACCATTAAATTCTTCTTTTTTGTTATTAATACTTTTATCGTATATTATTTCTAATACTTTAGTACTAAATTAAATTTTTTTTTACCAATATAATGATGATATATTTGTTTATATTAATGATACTTGGTGTCACAATAATTGAAAGTATTTTCTAATGGTTGAAGCCATTTATGATTTTATTAATGATTTATCTCATTGAAAATGATTTTCTTATTTACTGTGTAATAAATTGAAGCTTAGCATAATTATGCATAGTTATTTATAAAAAATATCTAGAATTTAAAATTTTCTTGATTTAAATTGAGGATTTGTGAAGTGACGGTATTATAATAGAAGAAAAATAAATAGAACATCACAAATTAAAACAACGATAGTGTTTACACTATCCATTATAAGAGGGGGATTATTAAATGGATTTTGCTGCTTTAACAGGTTGGTTCGCGGGTAAACTTTGGGGTTCAGGTCTGATATATCTTTGTTTGGGAGCTGGTATTTATTTTTCAATACTAATGAAATTTCCACAGCTTCGCCTAATCAAAGACATGGTTCACCAATTATTTAGAGGAAAAAGTTCTACACAAGGTGTTTCATCTTTTCAAAGTTTCGCCATGGCATTAGGTGGACGTGTAGGTGTAGGAAATATTGCTGGAGTTGCTACTGCAATATTCTATGGTGGTCCAGGAGCAATCTTTTGGATGTGGATTATTGCATTCTTAGGAGCCGGTTCGGCCTACGCAGAATCCGCTTTGGCCCAGGTGTGGAAAGAAGATATTGCTGGTGATTACCGTGGAGGTCCAGCATACTATATAGAAAAAGGATTGAAAAACAAACCTTTTGCTATACTATTTGCTATAGTAACAATCATAGGAAATGGCTTTACAGGCCCAGGTATCCAAGCGTTTAACATTGCAGAGACATCACAGACCGCTTTTGGTATATCTCCATATGTTACAGGAATTTTTGTTGCTGTTTTATTCGGATTTGTCATTTTCGGTGGAGTTAAAAGAATCGGTAACGTCGCTGGAGCAGTTGTTCCCTTTATGGCAGCCGCTTATATCCTAATTGCTTTATCTATTTTGGTTATAAATTTTAAAAATATACCAGCAATGTTTGGTTTAATCATCAGTTCTGCATTTAATGCTAACGCAGCATTCGGTGCTATATTTGGAAATGCAGTTATGTGGGGAGTAAAAAGAGGACTTTATTCTAACGAAGCAGGAATGGGTACTGGCGCACAGGCTTCCGCTGCTGCAGAAGTATCCCACCCAGCAAAACAAGGTCTTGTTCAATCTTTCTCAGTTTATGTGGACACATTATTCGTTTGTACAGCAACTGCACTTATGATACTCTCTACGGGAAAATACAATGTTGCAAATCCCGCCGGTGGATTTTTAGTTGAAAATCTTCCAGGAGTTGGTGTTGGTCCTGCCTTCGCTCAGGAATCTATAAATACAATGATTCCCGGTCTTGGAAGTCCATTTATTGCTATTGCAATCTTCTTCTTTGCCTTCACTACATTACTTGCCTTTGCCTACTATACTGAAAGTAATGTTTCATATCTGTTTAAGAAGAGTAAGAATTTGAAAACTATTTCATTTATTACGAAAGTAGTTTTAGTAGTATCTACATTTTACGGAACAATCCGTACATCAAGTATGGCTTGGAATCTTGCGGACATTGGTGTTGGAATGATGGCGTGGCTTAATATAATCGCTATTATACTATTAACAAAACCTGTTCTTGCAACTCTTAAAGATTATGAGCAGCAAAAGAAGATGGGTTTGGATCCTGTTTTTATTCCTGAAAGATGTGGTATTAAAGGTGCTGAAGCATGGAATGACATCACAGCACAGAACTATCC
>NZ_JAENWL010000257.1 GCF_016650095.1 Clostridium sp.
CCCTTTTGAATTGCCATGTAGTAAGACAATAATTGTAGTGGAATTACTGAAATTACTGGTGCTAATATATCCATTACTTCTGGTATATAAGTTACAGAAAAAACTGATTTTTCAATTTCAGTGTGGCCTTCAGGTGCGAAAGCAAATACTTTTGCTCCTCTAGTAGTTATTTCTTTTATATTGCTTACTGTCTTATCAAATATTGATTTTTGAGTAGCTAGTGCTATAACTACAGTCCCTTCTTCCATAAGGGCTATTGGACCATGTTTTAGCTCTCCAGCTGGATAAGCATCTGAATGAATATAAGATATTTCTTTAAGTTTTAATGAACCTTCGAGTGCAACTGCATAGTCAAGTCCGCGTCCTATAAAAAACATATCTTTATGCATATAATTTTTTGATGTAAATTTTTGAAGCGTTTCTTTATTTTCTAAAACTTTCTCTGCTTTTTCTGGAAGTTCCATCATAGCTATTTTAATTTCTTCAATTTCTTCTACACTTAATGTCTCTTTGTTCTGAGCAAAGAATAATGCTATTATATACATTGCTATAAGCTGAGTTACATAAGCTTTAGTAGATGCAACTGCTATTTCTGGTCCCGCCCATGTGTATAGTACATCATCTGCTTCTCTTGAAGCTGCGCTACCTACCACATTTGTTACCGCTATAACTCTTGCGCCTTTTGACTTTGCAAGCCTCAAAGCTGACAAAGTGTCTGCAGTTTCTCCGGATTGACTAATAACTATCATAAGTGTGTTTTTATCCATTATTGGATCTCTATATTTAAACTCAGAAGCTATATCTAGTTCTACTGGTATTCTTGCTAGTTTTTCTATAACATATTTGCCTACAACACCTGCATGGTATGCAGTTCCGCAAGCTACTATATATATTTTATTTAAATTTTTAATTTGATCTTTAGTTATATTTATGTCATCTAGTGTGATTGGCTTTCCTAAAACCACTCTTGAAGTCATTGTATCTCTGATTGCCTTTGGCTGTTCATGAATTTCTTTTAACATAAAGTGCTCATATCCACCTTTTTCAGCAGCCTCAGCATTCCAAGTTACATGGAATACTTCTTTTTTTATTACTTCGCCTTCTGCATCAAGAAGTACTATTCCATCATTAGAAATTACAACAAATTCTTTATCTTCTAATAAATATACCTCTCTTGTATGATTTAATACTGCTGGTATATCTGAAGCTACAAAATATTCGTCTGTGCCAAGTCCTACTATTAATGGACTATCTTTTCTTACTGCTACTAATTTATCTGGTTCATTGCTTGTTATTACTGCTATTGCATAGCTACCTTCCATTTTAGTGATAGCCTTCATTACCGCTTCAACTATATTTCCCTTATAGTAGAAATCTATAAGGTGTGGTATTACTTCTGAATCAGTTTCAGATGTAAATTTATATCCTTTTGCCATTAACCATTCTCTTAAATGAATATAGTTTTCTATAATACCATTGTGGACTACACTAATAGTTTCTTTTTCATTAGTATGTGGATGAGAGTTCTCATCTGATGGTTTACCATGAGTAGCCCATCTTGTGTGTCCTATACCAATATTTCCTTTAAGCGGATTTTCTAATAATTGAGCTTCTAAATTGGCAAGTCTTCCTTTGCATTTAGTTACGCTTAATAATCCATCTTTTATAATTGCGATTCCTGCTGAATCGTATCCTCTATATTCTAATTTACTAAGACCTTCTACCAATAATGGTGAAGCCTCTTTACTTCCAAAATATCCAACTATTCCGCACATATACATCTTCCTCTCAAATTTAAATTTTTGTACAAATTAACTAAGCATATTTCCATCAATGTTTTTAATAATCCGTTGAAATATACTAATTAATTCAGCACCTTTGGGTGCTACACATATTTATTAAGGTTTTAACACCAGATTGATATTGTTACAAAAATCACTTTTTGCTTTTATCAATCGTTAACGGTAGTGCGCTACCGTGGGGCATCCGCCGAAGATTTCGATACTCCCCATCCTCGTCTACTCAAGTTGCCTCTCACCAGTAGACATCAATATTAATGCATATCTACTGCTACTTATAAAGATTAACAACTTTAGTTCTGGCGCTTTTAATTTTATTTGCTTTTCTCAATTTAATATCTACAATTTACCTATTTAGCACCACCTCTTCCATATTATATATAACCTTTTGTCCCGTTAATTATATTTTTTTTCGAGCATAATGTCAATGTTTTTATTGATTCTTAACAGTTTGTATCAATTTAATCTCTATATTATATGCATATATTCGAAAATAAGTTAATGAAATGCTTAATAAACAAACGCAGAATACATAGAATATTATTTTATGTATTCTGCATATAAAATATTACTTATTATATTTTATTCATTCAAGTTTACTATAAACTCTTCAATAGTTTTCATAGCTAACTTCTCATCTTCTCCATCAATTCTAATAGTTATTTCACTACCCTTTGTTAATCCCAATGACATAATATTTATTATACTTTTAGCATTGGCTATTTTATTTTCTCTAACGATTTTTACATCACTTTTAAATCCATTAACTAATTTAACGAGATTAGATGCTGGTCTTGCATGTATTCCTGTTTTATTTAATATTGTCATATTTTTTTCTATCATAACTAATGCACCTCCACTCTTATTTATAATTAGCTAATAAAAATCTTTCTGCTTCAAGACACCATAATCCATTATTACTGTTTACTATTTTAGCGAGTCCAGCAAATAGTGAATTTGTTTTTCCTTTTTCTTCAAAATCTTCGATATCAGTTAATTCCATTTCAATATTTGTGTAAATTAGTTTTTTACCTCCAGGTATTTTAGGTAAATCTAAAGTTGCTTTTGCAACGCTGTCAAGTCCTCCTATATGAGTAATCATAACAGCTGGATTTATTATTTTTGCAGCTGACATCTGTAATGATTCAATCATGTCATTAGTATTTCCTCCAGTTGTTCCTACGATATGTGAAGAAGTGTAATGCACATTGTAAAAATTAAATTTTGCTGAGAATTTATTATCTGTAGGGCCTGCAAAGAAGTTAAGGCAACCATCTCTTGCAAGTACACTATCTCCAAGCTCAACTACTGAACTTATTGGTGTATAAACAAACACATCATCAAAGCCAGTACCTCCCGTTAAGGATCTTAAATGCTCAGATGCATTCTCTAAGTTTTTCGTATTAACAAAAATAAGTTCAACCCCGCATTTTTTTGCTTCTTCTTTTGTAAATATTGATTCAGCACGTTCTAATTTTTTTTCATCAATATCAGCTATAACAAGCATACCTGGTCTTCTGTCACAGTGAAGTGCATAATCTATTGCTCCAAATCCCATAGGACCTGCTGCTGCAAGAAGTGCCATTTTACCACCTTCGACTATTCCCATATTATGTTCATATTTACCTACTATAGTATGATATGAAGCGTGGTAAGCCCCAATTATGCAAGACATTGGTTCAGCTAGTGAAGCTTCATAAAATGATTCTCCATCATAATTTAAAAGACATCCAAGTTCCATTACTTCTTGAGGAATTATAGTATAGGTTGCTGCTCCTCCAAAATATTTGTAAGAATAACCTGGTGATGCCATACTTCCTTTATAATTTAGTGCAGGTTGAATTGCAAATTTTTCACCTACTTTAAATTGACTATTCCACTTGGAGCCTACTTGCACAATTTCGCCTGCAAATTCATGTCCAACAATAACTGGATTAACATCAATATCATTTGGAACTCTCTTATGTTCTTTACCTAATATAGCTGCTTTATACGTTGACATACAAATACTATCTGTTATATTCTTAACAAGTATTTCGTCCTCTTTAATTTCTGGAAGTTCAAATTCCTCCATTTTTAATAAGTTTTTATCATATAATCTTACTGCCTTAGTTTTCATTATAATTCCACCTTTCTATAATATCTGTTGTACTCATTTCACACTGATTGATTTTAGGCACATGAAAATAAATAAGAGGTCAAAGATGTTAGTATATTTTGTGTCAGACAAGGAAGTAGGTTCCGTCGCTAGTCGTACTATCGGCGGGTTCTGCTGACGCAGTATGACGCAAAATAGACTATCATACTGACTTGTTATTTATTTGAATGTGCCTTGTCTCCAAGTTCTATAAATATTCATACACTACTTGTTTTTCAATGTTTAATATATCGTTAAGACTCCCTGCAGTAGTACCATCTGTCATAACTCCAGCTGTTGCTGCAGCAACTGAGAGAGTAACTGCTCTTTCAAAAGAATAACCCTTGTCTAGAGCAAATGCTAATGCTGCAACCATTGAATCTCCTGCCCCTACTGTGCTCTTTACTTTAACCTTTATGCCGCGTGCATGTATTGTTTTTTCTGTATTCATAAATAAAGCGCCATCACATCCTAGTGATACAGCTATCATCTTAACACCATAATCAAATATACCTGTGCAAAGCTTTATACATTGATCAATTCCATCAATTTTTACATCAAATAGTTTTTCTAATTCATGTATATTGGGTTTAATTAAATAAGGTCCTGATAAAATGCCCTTCTTTAGTAGTTCCCCGTCAGCATCCAAAATGGTTTTCACTCCTACCTCTTTAGCTTCTTTGATCCATAGTTCATAAATATTTTTTTCAATTCCTTGTGGCACGCTTCCCGACAATACCAATATGTCATCTTGTTTTGCAAGATTAAATATCTTTTCTTTAATTCTTTTAATGTCATCCTCAGAAATATAATTACCAGACTCATTAATATCCGTATTTGTATTTTTAACTTTATCAACTATCTTTATATTAGTTCGTGTTTCTCCAGTCACAAAGATGAAGTCATTTTCAATTTTCTCAGTATCCAAATAGTTTTTAATAAACTCTCCAGTTTTACCAGCAAGTGCGCCGAGTGAAATACTTTCTCCACTTAGACTCTTTACAACCTTTGAAACATTAATACCCTTTCCACCAGCATCTAATTTTATAGAGGATACTCTGTTAACACTATTTATTGTACAGTTATCTACTTCCACTGTTTTATCTACAGCCGGATTTAATGTAATGGTTATAATCATATCACACCTCTTCTTTTCTTGTTTATTCTAATCTTTCATAAATTTATTATAAATATATTCTATTTCATCTATATGTCTTAGCTTATTTAAAGTATCTTCATCTGCATCTTCAATAACATTTGCTAAATTAGACAAAATGCTTAAGTGTTCATTTCCTACTCCAGCAATTCCTACTACAATGTAAGCTAACTCTCCGTCAAAAGATACTCCTTCAGGATATTGGAGCACAACCATTCCAGATTTTATTATATTTTTCTTTGCAGCACCAACGCCATGTGGAATTGCAATGCCTTGTCCGATATATGTTGTAAGATCATTTTCTCTCTCAATCATAGCTTCAACATATTCTTCGTTAACATATCCTCCATCTACCAAAAGACGTCCTGCTAGTCTTATCGCTTCATATTTATCTGTAGATTTTAAATGAACCTTAATATTTTCTTTTTTTAACACAGTACTTCCTTGTGGCAAATCACTCTTCGTATTAACATCTTC
>NZ_JAENWL010000400.1 GCF_016650095.1 Clostridium sp.
AAGAGATTTCTTACTTTTTCCGATGAAATAGTTATAAAAATGGTTACAGATACAGGAGAAGTAGGATATGGTAGCGCAGCCCCAACTCCTTTGATAACAGGGGAAACAGAGAGTTCAATTATTGGAGCAATAAATTATATTAAGCCTGAAATTGTAGGCTTAGATATTGAAAATCTTGAAGAAATTATGAAAGTAATTCATAATTCTATTCACGGAAATAATAGCGCGAAAGCTGCTATTGATATTGCTATATATGATTTACTTTGCAAGAAATATGGATTGCCACTTTATAAATTTTTGGGTGGATACAAAACTTCATTAACTACAGATCTTACAATAGCAAATGATACAGTGGAACAAATGGTAAGGAAATCATTAGAAGCTGTAATGGATGGTTATACTTATTTAAAGGTAAAAATAGGGAATGATATAGATCTTGATATAGAGAGGGTAAAAGCAGTAAGGAAAGCAGTAAGGCGTGGAATAAAAATAAGGGTAGATGCTAACCAAGGTTGGAGACCGAAGGAAGCTGTAAGCATTATTAGAAAATTTGAAGATATGGGTTTAGACATTGAGTTTGTTGAGCAACCAGTCAATGCTTGGGATATAGATGGACTAAAATATGTTACGGACAATGTTGGAACGAAAATTCTAGCGGATGAATCAGTTTTTGGACCATCAGATGCTTTTAAGATAATTGAAAAAAGAGCAGCAGATCTTATAAGCATAAAGCTTATGAAGTGTGGTGGTATTAATAATGCAATAAAGATATACAATATGGCAGAAAATATGGGCATAAGATGCATGATGGGATGTATGTTAGAAAGTAGAATAGGTATAACAGCAGCAGCTAGTTTCGCAGCATCAAAATCCAATATGATTAAAGCCGACTTAGATACCATGTTGTTATTTCACCAAGAGTCAATAATTGGTGGGGCATCTATCATAGGGAATAAGATAACTATTAATGATTCTCCAGGTCTGGGTATTGCAGATGTTATTGGATTGCATGAAATTTCATAAATATATGGCGTTATTTATTTAAATGTATATTGAATGGAAAAATTTAATTTGAATTGGGGTGATAGTTTTGAGTAATCATGAATATGACATAGATGCTAGTCTGGTAGAAGTCGAATTAAAGAAACAGTTAGAGTTTAATATAGAAGAACAAAAATTAAAGGGTGTTATTGAAATCATTAGTGAAGAGATTTTAAAGTATCTTCAAAAGAGAAAGGATGTTCAAAAGTATATTTTAGACTATAGGAAAAAAGTAATTGAAGACTATAGAGATGATGAGGATATGGTAATAGAATATTTTGATCATGAGATATATGTGATGGAAGAAGCTTTCAAAACTATTGATAGAAGACTTAAGGAGTTAACTGCGCTTAAGAGCTCTCCTTATTTTGGAAGAATCGATTTTTCAGAAGAAGATTTTGGTATTGAAAATATTTATATAGGAAGATTTGGGGTTACTCCAGAAAATACCTTTGAACCACTAGTAGTAGATTGGAGAGCTCCAATTGCATCCTTATTTTATAGTGGAGCTTTAGGGGAAGCGTCTTATGATGCTCCTAAAGATAAGATATTAGTAAATATTTTAGCTAAGAGGCAGTTTATTATAAAAAAAGAAAAATTTATAGGTATGTTTGACTCAGCATTAGATGTGAAAGATGAGATACTTCAAATGGTGCTTAGTGGCAATGCGTCAGAAAAGCTGAAAGATATAATAATGACAATACAAAAGGAACAGGATGATTTAATAAGGCAACCAAGAACAAAAACTATTGTAGTGGATGGCGTAGCAGGCAGTGGGAAAACTACTATTGCTCTTCATAGGGTAGCATATTTGCTTTATAATTATAGAAAAATACTACAAGATAAGGTTTTAATATTAGGTCCTAATAATGTGTTTATGGAATATATATCGTCAGTGCTCCCAAGCCTTGGAGAATCAGGAGTTAAACAAACAACTTTTAGAGATTTTGCTTTTGATATTTTAGGAATTACAGATGTTATGAGTCTAAAAGAATACATGGAAAAAGTGCTTAGTGGAGAAAAAGAGTTTACAGATGACATTACGTATAAAAATTCTATAGAGTATCAAAATTTCCTTGACGATGCTGTAGAAAAATTAGATAGTGAATACTTTAAAATAGAAGATTTAATTTTTATGAATGAGCTACTAGTATCTAAAGAAGACATAATGGAAATGTTCAATAATTATTACAAAACTATGCCTTTATTTAGAAGAAGTAAGAAGATTAAAAGAATTATTTATTCTAAGATTAGAGATGCTAGAGATGAAAAAGTTAGAATTATACAAAAGGAATATGAAAAAACTGTGAAGTCTTTACCCGAGGAAGAACAGGGTTTTAAAATAAATGGGTTGGACTTTACTAGAAGACTTAAAATTAGAGAAGTTATTAAAGCAGCAATAGATTCCAAAAGAAATCTCACTTCACTTGAAAGTGGAAACAGTGTTGATTTATATAACAAAATCAATGGTTATAAGAGATTAACCGAAAGTGATTTAGGTGGTATTTTATATTTTAAAATTAAGCTAGAAGGTATAAAATTTTCTGAGGAAATCAAACATGTAGTAATTGATGAAGCTCAGGATTATAATCATCTTCAATTCCTGGTAATAAAGGAATTAACAAAGTGTACTTCACTTACTATAGTTGGAGATAGTAATCAAAGAATGATTCCATATGACGGAAAGATACCTATGCACGATATAAAAAATATACTTTCAAATTGTAATGTGGATGAGTTTAAATTAAATACTAGCTATAGATCTACAGTGGAAATTATGGAGTATGCTAATAAATATTTGCATGCAGAGCCTATTGTTCCCATAGTAAGAAATGGTGAAATAGTAACGGAAACAATAATTTCTGATAAGAATGAGTTTGAAAATTTTATGCTCCAAAAGGTTTCGGAGCTTAAAAATAGGGATTATGAAAATATTGCAATTATCTGTAAAGATATGAAAGAAACAGAGAAAACTTTTGAGTTAATGAAGGACAGTATTAATATTAAGATTATAGACAAAGAAGATGCGGTTTATCATAGTGGGTTTGTGGTACTTCCATCATATTTTGCTAAAGGTCTTGAGTTTGATGCAGTTATCATGGTGTTAGATAAGCCTAGGGATAGAGATAAACCTACAACGGATAGTACGCAGGGTGAATATAAACAAGAGGATAAACTTAGATATGTGATGGCAACCAGAGCATTACATGA
>NZ_JAENWL010000132.1 GCF_016650095.1 Clostridium sp.
GCTATTATTTCACCGCTCATAATTGCCGTATTTGCATCTTCTTCGCAGTCAAATACTCTTGCAGGTCCTTGGTGCTTCATCATCTCTGCTACAACTGCAGAACGTTTTACAACGCAAGAGTCTGGTGCCAAATTCCCTTTGAGCACTGCTATTCCACCTGTCTCACTGTATGGATTTTCAATTGGCCTAATAATATCGTTATTTGTATTGTTGCAGCCTTTAATATTTTCTGATACTGTTTTTCCTGTGCATGTAATTATATCTGTTTTGAGTAGGCCCTTTTTGTCAAGCTCATTCATAACAGCGTATACACCTCCTGCTTCATCAAGGTCTTCCATAAATGAATCACCCGCTGGTGCAAGATGGCAAAGGTTTGGGGTCTTTGCACTAATGTCATTTGCAATTTCAAGATTAAGGTCTAGGCCTACTTCGTGAGCAATTGCTGGTAAGTGAAGCATACTGTTTGTGCTACAACCTAGTGCCATATCTATGGTCAATGCGTTCATAAATGCATCCTTTGTCATAATGTCTCTAGGTTTAATGTCTTTTTTTAGTAGATCCATGATTTGCATACCCGCATGCTTTGCTAGCCTTATTCTTGCTGAATATACAGCAGGTATAGTTCCGTTGCCTTTAAGTCCCATTCCTAGAGCTTCTGTTAGGCAGTTCATACTATTAGCCGTAAACATACCTGAGCATGACCCACAAGTAGGACAAGCTTTCGTTTCGTATTCTTGTACATCTTCCAATGACATTTTGCATGCTGCATGTGCACCAACTGCTTCAAACACTGAGGATAGGCTTGTTTTCTTTCCGCCGACTCTTCCTGCAAGCATTGGCCCCCCACTTACAAATATTGTTGGAATGTTAACTCTTGCTGCTGCCATCAAAAGCCCTGGTACGTTTTTATCACAGTTTGGTACCATTACAAGTGCGTCGAATGCATGGGCCATTGCCATTGCTTCTGTAGAGTCTGCGATTAACTCCCTAGTTGCAAGGGAATATTTCATTCCTTGATGCCCCATGGCAATACCATCACATACTGCTATGGCTGGGAATACTATAGGAGTTCCCCCTGCCATAGCAACGCCAATTCTCACTGCGTCTACTATTTTGTCTAAGTTCATATGTCCTGGCACAATTTCATTATAGGAGCTAACAATGCCTATTAGTGGTCTTTTAACTTCTTCCTCTGTCATCCCCAGTGCATTAAGCAAAGATCTATGAGGAGCCTGCCCGATACCTTTTTTTACTAAATCACTTCTCATTTTCATTTCATTCCTTTCTATTTTAAATTCATTGTATAAATAAATAACATTATAAAATCCATTTATATCATTATAATCTAACTTTTATATTGATACTTATGCTAATATCCAAATATATTACTATGAATCAAATATCAAAATATTCCTATTTATATCAATATATTAAGATTAGTCATTTTATGATGTTTTATTGCACTGTGCGCATAAAAGCCACCATTACAACGGTGGCTTTTTATACTGTTATTATTTACTTGAATATCCCTTATCATTAAAAATATCTTATATAGATTACAAAGGACTTAAAATCATTCCCTCCGCAAGCATTTCTTTTACCTGCTCAACATCTTTATCTCCTCTTCCTGAAAGATTTATTATTATAATTTTATCTTTTGGAAGTGATGCTGCTAACTTTATACCATATGCAATTGCATGTGCACTTTCAATAGCAGGAATGATCCCTTCAACTCCTGAAAGCTCTACCAATGCTGCAATTGCTTCCTTATCTGTTACAGATACATATTCTGCTCGTCCTGTTTCTTTATAATTACAGTGCTCTGGGCCTACACCAGGATAGTCAAGACCTGCTGCTACTGAATAAACAGGAAGTGGCTCTCCATTTTCATCTTGGATGTTATAGCATTTAAACCCATGAATAATACCTATTGTACCTTTTGTCATAGAAGCAGCATGATCATTAGTATCAAGGCCCTTACCTGCTGGTTCAACGCCAACCATTTTTACATCCACATCATCAAAGAATGGGTGAAATAATCCAATAGCATTACTACCACCACCTACACATGCTACTAAATAATCTGGAAGTCTGCCCTCAGATTCTAAAATTTGTCTTCTCGCTTCAATTCCTATGATACTTTGAAACTCTCTAACCATAGTAGGATATGGATGTGGACCTACTGCTGAGCCTAAAAGATAGTAAGTATCACTTGCATTTTTCACAAAATCATTTAAAGCCTCGTCAACAGCATCCTTTAATGTTGCAGTTCCTGTTGTTACAGTTACAACCTTTGCTCCTAAAAGCTCCATTCTAAAAACATTGAGCGCCTGTCTTTTTGTATCAACCTCTCCCATATATATTGTACAATCCATTCCAAACAATGCACAAACTGTGGCTGTTGCAACACCATGCTGACCTGCTCCTGTCTCCGCTATTATCCTCTTCTTGCCCATTTGTTTTGCAAGTAGTGCTTGACCTATAGCGTTATTTATTTTATGAGCCCCAGTATGGTTTAGATCTTCTCTCTTAAGATATATTTTTGCTCCATCATTTTTTTCACTTAACTTCTCTGCATAATATAGTGGATTTTCCCTACCTATATATTGCTTTTGATAATAAGCAAGTTCCTTCAGAAACTCCTCGTCAACAATACATTGATAAAACGACTCCTCAACATCTTTTAAAACCTTTTGTAATGGCTCTGGAACAAATGCCCCTCCAAATTGTCCAAAATAACCCTTATTCTTTTCCATAATAAATCCCCCTTTTTTATTTAGATAGTTTAAATTCTATCTCTTTTTTAATTCAAAAAACAAAAGCCCTCTACGTGCTGTAAACACATAGAGGGCGAATATACTCGCGGTACCACCTCAACTTACCCTTGTAAAAACAAAGGCATCTCTCCAATACAGGAATAACTCCGATATCATATCCATATAACGGTGGAATCCGTGTCCCCTACTATTAATTTCGGTTCCCTCTCGTAAGTCCATTCAAAATGTTCTAAAATATCAGGCTCACACTATTCCTGAATCGCTGTAATTGTCAAACAAATTTACTCTTCTTACTCATTGATTTTTCTGCTTTTTACTATTATATGGTGAATTTTTGAAATTGTCAATATAATTTATAATATTTTTTCTACTATGATTCTTACGATTAACTGAAAGTGAAGATTCCACTGGAATTGTTAGTCTAGATATGATTTAAGGGATTCCCCTACTTGGGAATCCCTTTTAATATTTCAATATTTCTATTCTTTTCAGATTATCTTCACTTATAACCAAATTGTTTTAGATTTGTAATTACACTATCAGATCTGAATTTTAAACGGCCATTTCAGACATTACTACATCAATAATATCTAAAGCCTGATCAATCTCGATCTTTGTTACATTTAGTGGAGGAAGTAATCTTACCACATTATCTCCAGCTGCAATCACAAGTAGTTCCTTATCAAAACACGCTTTACAGAATTTCTTTGTATCGGTTTTTATTTTTATACCTATTAATAGACCCATACCTCTTATTTCATCTATTATGCCATATTTCTCCTTAAGTTTAAATAGCTTTTCCTTTAAATACATGCTTTTATCGTCAATTTCATTTATAACTCCGCCATCTACAAGTTCAGTTAAAACTGCGACACCAACTGCACATCCAAGAGGATTGCCGCCAAATGTACTTCCATGATCACCGGGAACGAAAGCAGTAGAAGCTTTTACATTAGTAATAGTTGCTCCAATTGGAAATCCACCACCAAGTGCCTTCGCGATGCAAATTACGTCAGGAACAACTGAAAATTTCTTATAAGCAAAAAGACTTCCAAGACGTCCCATTCCACATTGTACTTCATCAAAAATTAATAGAGCATCGTATTTATCACACAGACTTCTTGCCGCCTCTAAAAATTCTACACTTGCTGCACTTATTCCGCCTTCTCCTTGAATTGGTTCTATTATTATGCCGCATACTTTTTCATCAAAATTCATTTTCAAATCAGAAATATCATTTAAGTTCACTTTTCGTGTGCCTTCAATTAAAGGACGAAAATCCCTTTGATATTTTTCTTGCCCTGTAACAGAAAGCGCACCCATTGTTCTACCATGAAAAGAATTGTCCATATATATGAATACATTTTTATCTTTTGTATCTTTCAATGTTCCATATTTTCTTGCTATCTTGAGTGCTGCCTCAACAGCTTCAGTACCACTATTACAAAAGAAAACCTTGTCATGATCACAATTTTCTATTAATTTTTCTGCAAGTAGTGTGTGGGTAGGATTCCAATAGTAATTTGAGCTATGAATAAGCTTACTACTTTGCTCTTTTATCGCGTTTATTATAGCAGGATGGCTATGACCAAGGCAATTTACCGCAACTCCAGAAACAAAATCCAAATATTCACGTCCAGTTGTATCAAAAATCTTACATCCAATTCCTTTTTCAAAAGTAACATCATATCTTCCGTAGGTGTTCATTATACTATTTTTCATTATTAATTTACCCCTTTCTCTATTATAATTTTCGTTCCGCAATTTTTAATTATATTTAATAACAAACTATGTTTTTCTCTCCCATCTACCAGATGAACATTTTTAGCACCTTTATTAATTGCAGCTACGCAACATTCTAACTTTGGAATCATGCCCCCATAAACGACACCACTATCTATAAATTCTTTAGTTTCCTCTACTGTGATTGATGACAAAAGCGTTGATGGATCAGTTATATCCGTGTATACTCCGTCTACATCTGTCATAATCAGGAATTTTTCTGCTTTTAGCACACCACTTATAAATGCAGCAGCATAATCTGCATTTATATTGTAACTATTTCCTTCTGCGCCAGTACCTATTGGAGAAATAACTGGGATATAGTTACTTTTAAGTAAATTAATCAATATCTTTGTATTAACATTAACAACCTCACCAACGAAGCCTATATCAAGCTTTTGATTCTTTTCATTAACAAACTTCTTTTTGGCTCCAATTAAATTGCTATCTTTACCACTTATACCTATAGCATTTAATCCTCTCATACTTAAGCTCGATGATAATTTTTTGTTAATATTTCCCGATAATACCATTTCTACAATTTCCATAGTTTCACTGTCTGTAACTCTAAGTCCTTTTACAAATTTGTTTTCACCACCAGTTTTTTCAATCCACTTATTAATTTCAGGACCACCACCGTGTATTATAACTACCTTAATACCTACCTTAGTCATAAGTGCCACATCTTCCACAAATGCCGCTGTAGCTGCATCATTGCCCATTATACTTCCGCCATATTTTATAACAAAGGTTTTACCCTCATACTTATTGATTTGTAAAAGATCTTTTATATTTAAATTACTATTCATTGTCATTATAACCTCCAACTTAGTATTTAACTCTTATTAATTTTCATTTATTTTAAACCTATTTGAATAATTATACACCATTTTGAATAAATATGCAAATAAATATTGATTTTTTTTCTTTTTTGAATAATTATTCAATATATTATTCAACATTTTATTGATTTTTTAGTTGTTTTATTGTATAATTCTTGTTATAACTAAATTTAATAACGAGGTGATATTATGATAAAAGCTGGAATAATCGGTGCTACCGGCTATGCAGGCGAACAATTAGCATGGTTTTTATACAAGCATCCCAATGTTAAAGTAGATTTTTATTCTTCTCATAATTATGCAGACATTCCTTATAATGAAATTTATAATAATTACAATGGTTATATAGAAGATATCTGCGTTAATATTGATACGGCTATAAGTAAGCTATCAAATATAAATGTTCTTTTCATTGCTATGCCGCACGGAAAATCCTTTAAAATAACTGAAAAAGCATTATCGCTTGGAGTAAAAGTAATCGACTTAGGTGCGGATTTTAGACTTAAATCTAAGGATGAATATGAGCAGTGGTATGGAGTTAAACATGAAAGCTCTGGACTTCTAACGAGTGCTGTTTATGGTCTTACTGAATTAAATAGAGAATCTATTAAGAAGTGCAACTTATTAGCTAACCCAGGTTGTTTTCCAACAGCTACTATATTAGCACTTACTCCACTTCTAAAAAACAACTTAATTGATATAAACTCCATCATAGTTGATGCTAAATCCGGAGTATCAGGGGCTGGTAGATCTGCAAACATTGGTTCTCTTTTTACAGAATGCAATGAATCAATTAAAGCTTATGCAATCGCTAGTCATAGACATACCCCAGAAATTGAGCAAGAACTAAGCAAAGTTTCAGGAGATAACGTAATGATAACTTTTACGCCTCATTTAGTACCAATGAATCGTGGGATTTTATCAACCTGTTATGCTTCATTAAAAAAAGACGTAACTACAGAGGATCTTCTGTCTTTATATAAAGATTTCTATAAAAATGAATATTTTATAAAAATACTTAATGGATTACCTGAAACTAGATGGGTAAGAGGTTCTAATTTATGTCATATAGGGCTAAAAGTAGATAAACGTACAAATAGAGTAATTTTAGTATCTGCTATAGATAATTTAATAAAAGGAGCCGCTGGTCAGGCAGTACAAAATATGAATCTTATGTTTGGCTTTGGTGAAACTACAGGACTCGAGATTATTTCCATGGCACCTTAAAACTTCTTTAAAGGACATTCAATAAAATAGTTCTTCTGAATCAGTTAATAATGCATCTTCCTCGAAGATGAACAACATCTTTTAGGAAGTTGCTTTAACAATTTCTTAACGAAATACATTTGTATATAATAACTCACATAATAATATGATATTGGAGGTAGTTAAATTAATGGGCAAGAAAAATTTTATAATTAGAAAAGCGATTACCAGTGACATTGAAGCAATACGAAAACTCGCAAGGATATCTTTTAGAATATATACCGAAAATGCAGGAATTACAGCATTGACCAAACCTCTTGTAGAATCCTATCAAGATATAAAAAATGCTATAGAAACTACTCATGTTTTTGTAGCTCTATATAAGAAAAAAGTTATTGGTAGTGTACGTATTGCAATCAGACCAGATAATACTGCTTATCTAAGTAGATTTGGTGTTTCATCACTATATCAAAAAAATGGTATTGGTAAAATATTAATGAACGAAGTTGATAACTTAATGATAGAACTCGGAATTACGAACTTATATCTTCATACTTCATCCAAAATGTCTTCACTTATTAGATTTTATTATAGAAGTAGCTTCTATATAGAATCAACCGCTAATGATCGAGGTTATATTAGAGCATTATTATGCAAGGAATATGAATCAGAAACGCTTGAAAATCCCTTAGAAAATATAAGTTGTGACAGCGCAGTAGTTTAGAATTGTTCTTTGCCTACTACTCTTTAATCAATAAGATTTAAGTTTTTTAATGCTTTTAAAAAGAAAAAATGAGGTTAGTGCTGTTGAAATCACATCTGCACAAGGTTGTGAAAACCAAAGTCCATCTAATTTGTAAAATAATGGGAGTATAAGAATAAGTGGAATTAGCACTATTACTTGTCTTAATATACTCAAAAGCATTGAGGTTTTCGCTTCATTTATTGCTTGAAAATAGCTTGCTCCTATTATTTGAAATCCTAGTATAGGTAAAACTATTAAATCAATTCTAAGTCCACGTGCACCCAGATTTATTAATTCTGGCTTATTACCAACAAATGCGCCAATAAGCGGTTTAGCAAATAATTGTACACCGATAAATCCAATTATAGAAATATAAGTTGCATAAATTATGGCAAGCTTTAAAACTTTTAGAACTCTTGGATACAATTTTGCCCCATAATTATATCCAATTATAGGCTGAGTTGCTTGACTAATACCAAATATAGGCATAAAAATAAGCATCGATATGCTGTTTAATATTCCCATAGCGGCTATTGCGCGATCCCCTCCATAAGTGCCAAGACCCTTATTATATAAAATAGCTACGAGACTTGATGCAATCTGCATAGAAAAAGGTGCTATGCCAATGGCAAAAATATCCTTTATAATATGTGTATCAATCTTCAAATTGGCTTTCTTTATTTTGAGTATGCTTCCACTATTTTTAAATGTAAAATATTTCAACACCCATAGAGTATTGAAAACTTGAGAGATTATAGTTGCTATTGCAGCCCCTTGAATCCCCATATTAAAGACGAATATGAATATTGGATCTAAAATAATATTAATAATTGCACCAAATATCATTGTAAACATTGCCATTTTGGGATTACCCTCAGCCCTAATTATGTTATTAATACCAAATCCTATATTTTGAAAAACAGCTCCTATAAGTATGATTTGTATATATGTTTTTGCATAGGGTATATTATTTCCGCTTGCCCCGAATAATATTAAAAGTTTATCCAAAAACAAAACTCCAAATAAGCCAAGTACTAATGATATTATTGTTATGAGTATAACTGCATTTCCCAATATATTATCTGCTGCATCCTTATTTTTTTCTCCCAGTCTTATTGATATTACTGCACTAGCCCCTATACCTACAAGCATTCCAAAAGCCATTATAATAACTGATATAGGAAATGTGATTGCCAGTCCAGAAAGTGCATCGGTTCCTACCCCTTTAATATGTCCTATATACATTCGGTCTACAATGTTATATAAAGCATTTACAATCATTCCTGTTATAGCTGGCACCGAAAACTTAAAAAGTA
>NZ_JAENWL010000369.1 GCF_016650095.1 Clostridium sp.
AGCTTGCATCTGCAAGTTATGATACTTTAATAAAAAGAGGTTATGACATTCAAATTCTAAACCTTTTAGAACCAATGAAAAGTATGAGTTATAATCCTTTGCAACTTGTTATAAATGCATATAAAAACAAGGATTATTCAACATCTCAATTACTTTGTAACACTTTAACATTTTCACTATATAACGATCCAGCAGCAAAAGATAAATTTTGGCTAATTTCTGCTCAATCACTTGTAAATGCATTGATTTTAGCTATAACAAAAGATTGTATAGAAAATGGCCATGAAGAAAAAATAACACTTTATACTGTTGCAAATTTCCTTTCAGAAAAGGGAAGTGCGGAAGATGAAGATGGGAAAAACGAATTGGATGAATTTTTTAAAAGTAGAGACTCCTTTGATATTTCAAAGATGCAATATGCGACAAGCAACTTCGCCAAGGGTACAACGAGAGGAGGTATTTTTGCTACAGCAATGTCAAAACTTCAAATTTTTACTTTTGATGAAATAGCTAAAATGACATCTGAAAATTCGTATGATTTAGAGCAAATAGGATTTAATGAAAAACCAGTAGCAATATTTATGGTGATACCTGATTATGATAGTTCTAACCATGTTATAGCTTCTATTTTTATAAGACAGACCTATTACATGGCAGCAAAGAAAGCTTCTCTATCAAAGAGTGGGAAGTGTACAAGAGAGATTGTTTACTTATTAGATGAATTTGGTAATATGCCACCAATAGAAGACTTCTCTAACATAATAACGGTATGTTTAGGTAGAAACATAAGATTTAACCTCATTATACAATCATATTCACAACTTAAAAAATTATATGGCGACAATAAAGATACTATTATAGGCAACTGTGGAAATCAGATATATATACTTACATCTGATGAAGCTACTGCAAAAAGTTTTTCAGAAATGCTTGGGAATAGGACTTTAATAAATAACTCAATAAGTGGTAAAGAACTATTTAATAAATCTACAACTGCAAGTATTGATAAAAGAGAATTACTTAACAAAAATGAATTAATGAGTTTAAGAGAAGGTGAAAGCGTAGTTATAAGAGTTATTAAAAGACAGGATAATCAAAGAAACAGAATTACGCCTAGACCAATTTTTAATACTAGGGAAACTACTTTAAAATTTAGATATGAATACTTAAATGATGAGTTTGATACAAGCAAGAGTATAAGAGATTTGAACATTATTACTTTGCATGAAAATATAGATTTAAAAAACCTTATAATGTTATCAAAAAATAATGGTGATGAAATAAAAACAACTGTGGAATTAGATCAGACGTCTACAGTGAAAAATGAAACAAAAAATATAGAAAACATAGAAAACATAGAAAATACAATGGAAGAAAAAGAATTAACAAAAGATGATAAATTTCTAATTCAAAGAATCACAGAGAAATATGAGGATAGTGGAGAAGTTAATATAGTTAAATCTAGTGAGATGGAAATAAGACAATTGCTTATGGAAAATGAAGATAATTTTTCAGATGAAGATAAAATAGAATTAAAAAAAATAATAGAAAGGAGTTAATAAATTGAGTGCGGATGAAATTTTAAAAATACTTCAAATAAATTCAGATGTTTTTATATTAGATACAATTTTAGCTAGAATAATTAGAGAACTGCTTTGGGGTATTGTCAAAGTTTTAGGCTATATCGTTGATTCTATTGCTACTGTAACAGACAAGCTATTTATATTAGATACTTTCTATAATGACCCTGGAGTTGTAGATTTTATTAATAGTGTCAAACCATTAATAGCTGTATTGTTTGCACTTTCGTTACTTGGAATTGGTTATCAGTTAATGTTTTCTAAAACCAAAGAATTTAGGAAAATAGGTATGAATGTTCTTGTAGCTATCGCTGTAATTTTAGTTTTACCTATGGCAATGGACAAAATGAATACTCTAACTAATTATGGCGTAAATGCTGTAAAAGGAAATCCTCCAGATCTAACTAACCAAATTATAAAAAGTAATATAACAGATCTAATTACGTATGATAAAATAAATTTCAATGCAAATGATATAAAAAACTTAAAAAATACTAATGAGATTAATGTAAATGCAATTCGGCAGATAGATGCAACGTCAATTATTGAACCTGATAGGTTTAATACATTGGGATTAGAAAATAAAGATATATTTAAGAAGAAAATAGAAGTAAGTAAGGATGGTAATCTTGAGGTAGGAGAGTTAAATCAAGGTTGGATGACATTTTGGAAAGAGTATTATTACAGATTTAACATTAACTTTCTAAATATTATACTGTCTCTCGGAGTTATTGGGGCAACTTTAGCATTTACATGCTTTAAGCTCGCCAAAATGATTTTTGAACTTGCTTATAATAAATTTTTAGCTATTATTATAGCTCCAATTGATATTAACAACGGACAAAAAACAAAACAAATAATCAACAATATAATGTCAACATTTATTGTGGTTTTTTTAATAGCTGTGTTACTTAAATTCTACATCTTGTTTGTAGGAATGTGTGCAGGTGTAAAAGGTATAGTAGGCGTAGTGTTACTTGTAGCTGGATCTTTTGCAGTAATAGACGGACCCAATATGGTAGAAAAGTTATTTGGGATAGATGCTGGACTTCGAAGTGGGTTTAAAACAATGGCAGGAGCATACATGGTAGGTAGCGCTGTTGCTGGAGGTGCAAGTAAACTTGGGAATACCGCTAAAAGTATGGCAGGAGGCGCTGGTAAGGTAACAGGTTCAGTAGTTGGTGCAAGTGCTGGTATAGAAAGTGGATTAAGCAATAAAAAAACTGATGATAGTCTATACAAAGATATGGATAAGAAAAGTGCTGATGAGAATAAAGGAGAATCTTTATATTCTGATATGGGTAAAGATAAGATTAAGGGAAATGGAAATTCAGATAAGGAAAATGCTATTAAGAGCAGTACTGCAAATACTAAAAGTTCTAGTAAGAAAAGCGGTGCTAGCGGTATAGAATGTAATACTAAAGGAAATGGTAGTAAGGGACACCAATCATTATATGATGAAGTGAATGGTTCTAGTGGTAATATGCCTGAATCAATATGCAGCAGTAATGGCCCAGAAGTAAACGGTAATGAAGGAAATCAAGTAAGTGGAGATAATGTACCAAACAATGCATCTGAGCCTATACAACCTATTCCTAGCAATATTAGGAATGAAGTTGGTGAACAACCTAGTTCAAATAATATACACGAACCAATTAATAGCAGTAATGTAATAGAAACAACTAGTAACGAAGGCGATGAAATAAGTGGACATACTGTTTCAAACAATACCGACAAGCCAATAAACCAAAATAACGATACTTCTTCTTATCAAACGATTGGTCAACATCAAAAAGAAAGAATCATAGAAAAAGTTCAAAATAATCCTATTATAAAACAAACTATGGAATCGTATAATCGAGGAAAAAATACAGGCCAAAGCATAAGAGAAAATAGAAATAATAAAAACGAATAGAGGAAGTTAAAAAATGAGAAAAAGTAAAACTAATAAATTACTATTAATAATAGCTGTAGTTTCATTATTATTTAGTATTACTGGATGTAGTAGCTCTGCATCCGATAATACTAAAACTGAAAAATTAGAATTAACAAAGGAAAATGTTCAAAAAGTTTTTGCTAGTCAGTATGATGTTGGAATTAAAGCAATATTAGATGAACATAAAAGTATATCAGGGGTTTTTATTTCTAAAAAAGATATA
>NZ_JAENWL010000191.1 GCF_016650095.1 Clostridium sp.
CCGTTCGAATTGAAGATTACAGTATAAGTATTAGTGGCCTTATCTGATAATGTATCATTTGACGGTGTTGAATAGGATGCTGCATTTGCGATTACATTAATATTCAAAAATAGGAACAATAATGATAGCGTGATGAATAAAAATTTTTTCAAGTAAATCCCTCCATATATAATATAGTATGTTTTAACTTTTATTATATTCTCTACATATATGTAAATTCCTTCAAAAAATAGTTTCTTAATTGAATATTTTTCCGCTATGTATATCGAAGTTTCAAAACCTAATTGTGTTTGGTGTATAAATCAGGGGGGGACTTTATGCGTTTTAAATATTTGAACTTTATAAAAAAGCATACAAGCTAGTAGTAATATTGAAAGGGTTTTTTTAGTTGATATAAATGGAAATATAGTATCAGATAGTTCTAAATCATTTATAGGAAAAAATGCAGCCGATCAAAGTTATCATTCTGTCAGTGTAGAACGGGGACAAGATATAAGGAATACTGACTTGTTATTTATTTGAATGTGTCTAATAGAAAATAGGACTGAAAGATTATTTCAGTCCTATTTTTTCGCCTATGTATACAGAAGTTTCAAAACCTAATTGTGTTTGGGTTAGCAAATTCTCATCAATTTTTACAACATTCTTTTTTAGAAATAGCATAACTGTGGAACCACCAAATTTGAAATATCCCTTTTCATCACCTTTTGTAATTTGGGCATTTGGACTATAGCTTTGAATAATTGAGCCTACGCAAGTAGCACCAATCTCCATATAAATAGTATCCCCAAAATTATCTGAGTGAAATATACTCCATTCTCTTTTATTCTGACAGAATAGTTTTTTTACGCTTTTTAAGGCTATAGGATTTACAGAATAATAATGACCTTCGATTTTTGTAGTATCGCCGCATATTCCATCATCAATAAAATGAAATCTATGATAATCAGTTGGGCATAATCTAAAGATTAAGCAAGTTCCTCCATCATATAAAGTGTATATTTCATTATCACGAAGTAGCTCTTTAAGAGAATAAGTAAAACCTTTTATTTGAACTAAATCATTTAGGTTAATATTCTCATAAGCAGAAATTTTGCCATCACAAGGTGAGATTAAAATATTATTGTCTTTAGGTATTATTCGAGAGTCTTTTTTTAAAGATCTTATAAAAAAATCATTAAAAGAAGAATATTGATCATAAGTCTTATCATATATAGACATATCAATATCAAGATCTTTAATGAAACCTTTAATTTTTTTAGAACTTGTTTTTGTATCGCAGTAATAACCATATAATTTTGAGAAGAGCTTTTTCTTAAGTAATAACTCAACTAGTCCAATTCCTACAGGCGAGGAATAAGACCAATTTAGATATTTTTCACCAGCTACTTTTTCAATCTCATATTTATTTTGTTTTCGATTGTAATATTTAATCATAAAAATACCTCGTTTTTATAGTTTCCCAGATTTTATTATTGAAATTAATAACCAAAAGCCCATAAATGCTGCAGTTATAAAACCGGTTATACCAATAATTGATATACTATGTATTTTAGGGCCTATACTAGAATTTAAAATTGTAGATGAACCTATAATCATAGAAGAAATAATAAGAGCAAATACTAACCTGTTTATACCTTTATTTAATTCATTTATAGGAGTGTTTAAATTTTTATGTTCGAGTTGCAGTTTTGCTCTTCCACTTATCAGACTATCAGACAATTCCATGATTTTTGAGGGAAGTCTAAATGAATCTTTCATAAATGAATAAGAACGGATAAGTAGTGTATCAAAATCTAAATGGGATAATAGTGAAGATTTATTATTAGCTTTTACATAAGGCACTGCTATATCTATTATTTTAATATCAGGAGCAATACTCGCGATGACTCCTTCCAGGATTACAAGACTTTTTATTAAAAGTGTTAAATCACGAGGTAAACGAATATTATTTTGTTTGGCTATGTCAAAGATTTCAGAGAGCATAACTGAAACCTGAATATTGTTTAAAGAAATTGAAAGGTAATTGATAAGAAGATAATCTAAATCTTCATATAATTTATTTCTATTTACATATCCCTTTTTTATTCCTATAGACAAAAGAGCTGAAATCATTTTATTTATGTCATTAAGAGCTACTGATGATATCATATCGTTTAAAGTTGATTTTATAGAATTTGAGAGTGTTCCCACAATTCCAAAATCTATAAAACAGATTTTACCTTCACATATCAATATATTTCCAGGATGTGGATCGCCGTGAAAAAAACCATCTTGTAATACTTGTTTTAGGTAAGACAAAGCTAGTTTTTTACCTAAATCCTCAACATCATAATGGTAAGTTAGGAGTTTTTCCATATCATCTACTTTAAAACCATAAACTCTTTCCATAGTTAAAACTTTAGTACTGCATAAATCCTCAACCACATAAGGCACATATAAAAATGCAACATCATTGTTGAACTTTTTAAAGTTATTTATATTTTTAACTTCATTGTTAAAATCAAGTTCAAGTTTTGTGATTAAAAGTATTTCATGTAAGGCTTCTTCTGGATCAATTAGTGCATCAGAAAATTTTCCTTTTGTGAGCCTTATTATTCTAACTAGTATAGAGATATCGAGTTTCATCTTTTCTGAAATGTCGGGTCTTTGAATTTTTACTACAACCTGCCTACCGTCCTTTAATATAGCTTTATGTACTTGAGAAATAGATGCCGAAGCTAAAGGTTCTTCATAAAACTTTTCAAAACACTCAGTTGTTGACATTGCAAACTCATCAAAAAATACTTTTTTTATGGTTTCAATATTTTCTGGAGCAACATCATCTTGAAGCTTTGAAAGTTCTACAATATATTCTGCTGATAATAGATCTGGCCTAGTGCTAAGTATTTGGCCGATTTTTATAAAAGTGGGACCAAGTTCTTCAAAGGCCTTCCTCAAATTTTCAGGGAGTTTATGTTGTTTTTTAAACTTAGAGTCTACAATGTATCCAAAGCCATAAGAGCCAAGAACTTTAAGAATTTCTCTAAATCGATTAACAGATTTTCGTCTCATTTTATACCTCACTTAAAAAGAAAAGCCCTAGAGTGAAACAGTAGGACTTTCATTTGACTTACAATGTATATTTATGATTGAGTTATTTCTAAATTTGATAACCTATTATTTAGATTTTCAATATCTTCTTTGGTTGCAAAGTTCATCTGTGAAAGGAGTAAAACCATATCTTCTTTTGTCAAAGGTTTCTCTTTTTTTATTAAAGAGTTCGCTCCTTTTGTCAAGGAGTTCGCTTCTTTTGTCAAAGAATTCACTTCTTTTTTTTCTTTAACATTTCTCTTTAGTTCTTCAGATAAATCTTTACCTTCTTCTAATGTTAACTTACCCTTTTGTACAAAATCATCTATTAGGTTTGTAGTTTTTTCATAAGTATATGCTGCAGATCCTAGTCCGGCTAGGAAAAAATTTTTTATATCGTTACTCAATTTAGAACACCTCCAATTAATAGTATATAGTGTACATTATATACTATTTTAGGTATTTAAATACTCATAATAGATAACATCCTTAATATTTTAATTAATTTTCATAAATCAATTAAAATAGTTTTATAAAGTTATAAAATAGTTTAAAAAATTATAGGTTGACATATTTATAAAAATGTAATAGTATGTAAAAGTAGAAATGAAATTTGCACCCGTAGCTCAGTTGGATAGAGCGTCCCCCTCCTAAGGGGAAGGCCGGAGGTTCGACTCCTCTCGTGTGCACCACAAACTAGTAAAGTAATACTTTGCTAGTTTTTTTACTTTGTTAGGAAATTATAATTTTAAAAGTATATAAATGTATTGAAAGACTAATAATTAAATAGAAACTTAATAATTATTAAGGAATGATTATTTATAGCATAAAGGGGTTTGCATGGAAAAAAATTTTATTAATGAAGCATTAAAAGAAGCAAAACGATCATTATTATTAAATGAGGTACCTGTAGGTGTAGTTATAGTTAAAGACAATGAAATAATTGCGAGAGCTCATAATTTAAGAGAAACGCTACAAGATGCTACTGCTCATGCAGAAGTTTTAGCTATAAAAAAAGCTTGCGAGGTAATAGGTAGTTGGAGATTAACTGGATGTGATATGTATGTAACCCTAGAACCCTGTCCTATGTGTGCAGGAGCTATATTACAGTCTAGGATAAGTAAATTATATATAGGAATTTTTGATCCTAGCGTAGGGGCTTGTGGTTCAGTTATAAATGTTCTTCAAAATGATGCATTAAATCACTGGACAGAAATAAAGTGGGTATACAACGCGGAATGTGGTAATTTATTAACTGATTTTTTTAAAGATAAAAGATAGTTAGAAGGGGAAAAATATTATGGATCAGAATATAAATAATGAAATAATGGATAAACTTACAAAAATATGTTTATGTAAAGCTATACCAAGGTCCACCATAAAAAAGGCTATAAAAAATGGAGCAAGAACTATAGAGGAAGTTCAAAAGGTTACGGGAGCAGGAACAGGCGGATGCAATGGGAATAGATGCACTCCTAAGATAGACGAAATTTTAAAACAGGAATTAGAGAAAGAGAAAGCACAATAGTTAAAGCATTATATAGTTTAAATATAAGTAGATATAATAAAAGCGAAGCCTAGTGGTTTCGTTTTTGTTCGTTTTAGAATGATATTTATTTTTATGTGTCTTAAATTATAAAATATATTCAAATTTCAATAAAAAGATAGACATTTTATGTTGACAACGTTATCAAATTGCATTAAAATAAACATAAGCGAAAGCAAATGAAACTAAAACAAACAACAAACAAATACAAACGAAGACTATTATTATTAAAAATATGCCAAAAGGAAGATTGAAAATTATGTTTGCTGAAGAAAGAAAATCAAAAATATTAGATCGTATAAACAAGTATTCAAAAGTAAAAGTATGTGATTTATCACAGCGATATGAAGTGTCAGAAGTAACTATTAGACGCGATCTTCAAGAATTGGAAGAAGACAAACTTATAAAAAGAGTGCATGGTGGGGCTATACTAAATCATAATACTAAATTTGAACCCACTTTTTCAGAAAAAATAGATAAGTTTTATGATGAGAAGGAATCGGTTGGAAAACTTGCAGCGTCAATTATAGCAGATGGGGACACAATAGCTATAGATACGGGGACTACTACTCTTAGTATTGCAAAGTATATAGTAGCTAAAAATATAACAGTTTTAACAAATTCATTGGATATAGCTTACGAGCTTGCTAAAAAGCCTGATGTGGAGGTTATTGTTACTGGAGGTGCATTGCGCTGGGAAACGAGAGCCATGGTAGGATCAGTAGCAGATAATACACTTAAGAATTTCAGGGTAGATAAAGCTTTTATTGGTACAAATGGTATATGCATTATTGATGGGTTGACTACTCCAAATATTATTGAAGCTAATACAAAAAGAGAAATGATAAAAATTGCAAAGCAAACTATTGTAGTATGTGACCATACTAAGTTTGGCACAGTTTCTTTTGCTAAAATTGTTGACTTAGATAGTGTTGATATGATAATTACGGATAATCAATTAGAAAATGAACTATTAGAAAAATTTGAAGAAAAAGGCGTACAAATTATGAAAACAAAATAAATTGGTGGTGAAAAAAATGATAATAACAGTGACTTTAAACCCAGCAATAGACAAAACCGTTGAGATAGACGAATTTAAAATTGGTAGTGTTAATAGAATTGTGTCTACAAGAGTCGATGCTGGAGGCAAAGGTATTAATGTATCTAAAGTTATTAAGGAATTACAGCATAAAAGTACAGCCTTAGGATTTTTAGGTGGAAGCAGTGGAAGTCAGATAAAAAATTACTTAGATGATATAAATATAAAAAATGAATTTTTATCTGTGAAAGGTGAAACTAGGACTAATTTAAAAATAATTGACAAGGTTAATAATACACATACGGATATAAATGAAAATGGACCTGATTTAGTGGAAGAAGATATTATTAATATAAAAGAAAAAATTATGGAATATTGCACGGGTGATTCTTTAGTAGTCCTTTCAGGCAGTGTGCCAAGTGGAACGGATAGTTGTATATACGGTGAAATAATCAAAGATATAAAAAACAAGGGTGGTAAGGTTATATTAGACGCAGATGGTGAAATGCTGATGTATGGAATGAAGGCTGGTCCATATATGGTAAAACCCAATATTGATGAACTTGAAAAAGCGTTTGGTATAAAAATCGATAGCGAAGATAAAGTTATTGAAACTGCTAAAAAGATATTAGAGTATGGAGTAAAATATGTAGTAATATCACAAGGGGCGAAAGGGTCAATTTTTATAAGTCGTGATAAAGTTGCAAAAGTAAATGGCATAAAGGTAGAGGTTAAAAGTACAGTAGGGGCAGGCGATTCTATGGTTGCAGCATTGGCCGTTGCAGTTGATAATAACTATAGTTTTGAAGAATCTATAAAACTAGCTTGTGCAACAAGTACAGCTAATGTAATGACTGAAGGAACACAAACGGGAAGATTCGAAGATATAGAGAAATTAAAAAAACAAATAAATATAAAATACCTATAAGAAAGGATGATTATTAATGAATATAACTGAATTATTAAATGCAAATCTAATTAGACTTGAGCTTACTAGTAAAACAAAAGAGGACGTAATAAAAGAGATGGCAAAAATGTTAGATGAAAATGGTAAGTTACTAGATACAGAGAAATATATAAAAGCTGTATTAGATAGAGAAAAAGAATTTTCAACAGGTATAGGTATGGGAATTGCCATACCCCATGGAAAAAGTAGTGGAGTTAAAGAGGCAGCATTAGTATTCGGGAGAAGCACAGGCGGTATTGATTATCAGTC
>NZ_JAENWL010000410.1 GCF_016650095.1 Clostridium sp.
CTGCAAATAAAATAAATTAAGAATTACTAAGGCTTGTTCAAATGCATTTTACGCAATATATACTTTTGTTAGCATAATATGAGAAAAAAGAGTTAATATCAAAATTGATATTATATATAAGATTAAAGATTAAGACATTTAAGAACGGAGGGGTGCCATTTATTGAGGTGGGGGATAACAATTGATAATTGTTATCTGCCCTAAGAGAGTCTAAAAGTAGGTGAATCTCCATCTTAAGTCGCTCTATGGACCATGGCAGGTGATGATTTAATGGTTAATTAATTAATCAAACTTCTATCCAATATCTTTGAGTTATTTCGCCATCATCCTTAACTTCATTTTCTAAAACTCCACCATTTTTTATTATAGTTTTAGCAGAGCCTGCATTATTTTTATTGCAGGTAATTAAAATTTTATTGATTCCAAGTTCTTTTGCTATTGGTAAAGCCATAGATAGCATCAATGTTGCATAACCTTTTTTTCTCTCGGATTTGCGAATTCCATAACCAATATGACCGCCAAAATTAAATAAATAGTCATTTAGAGAATGTCTAATATTTATTGCTCCTATAATTCTTTTATTGTCTAAAACTAAGAAGAATGTATGTGCGGGAACTAAGTGTGATGGACAGTTATCCACAGTTTCAATTTTGTACGTATACGAAAGCCATGATTTATAATCCATATCTAATAATTTTACAGCATATGGAACTATTGCTTCGCCATTGTTTTCCCATTCATTAATAAAGGCACAATATTGCTCTTCCATTTCCGTATTAGCTCTTAATAATTCAAGTTTCAAATTTATCACCCCATTAGATATAAATTGTATCATATTATTTCATAATTTATGATATTTTATCATTTAATATTTTGCTGTTTTTTTTAGTGAATAAATAAAAATATGACGTTATGAGGTGTGATACTATCTATAGTTTAGCAAAGGGTGAAATTCTAGAAAAAGGTTGTCATAAAGAGCTTATAGGGTAGAAGGTAATACTTGACAAAAGTTACCATATAAAGTAACTTAATGGGTGTAGGTCTTTTATTTTAGTTATTTATTTTCATATCCCTAAGGTACAAGTTTTTATTAAAACTTGTACCTTTTTTTTATTGATTAGCTTATAATCCCACTCTGTAAATTGGGATTATAAGCTAATATTTAAAAAGTTCTTAACCGTCCCCAACAAATTGTAACAAGTTGCAATTTGTTTCTTGACAAGCATACATTGGTGCCATATAATGAACACATGAACAATGATTCATATGTTCATATGAATGGAGGATAATATATGGGAAAAAATATAGAAGTTTGTGCTTTTTCTTCGGTACATGAAGATGTAGTTGAAAAAGTAAGAAAATCAATACCACAAGAGGAAACATTATATGACTTGGCAGAGCTTTTTAAAGTTTTTGGAGATAGTACAAGAATTAAAATTCTTTGTGTGTTATTCGAAACTGAAATGTGTGTTTGCGACATAGCAGCTCTTCTTACTATGACTCAATCAGCCATTTCACATCAACTTCGTGTGCTTAAGAATGCTAGACTTGTGAAGTATAGGCGCGAAGGTAAGGTTGTATACTATTCATTGGATGACGATCATGTTAAACATATTTTCGATCAAGGACTTATACACATAAAGGAACTTAGATAAGATTATATTGATAACAAATAAGGCGTTAAATCATCTCCTGCGGAGCTGCATATTAACGACTTCAGAAGGAGATTTATATTCCCACTGAAGTTTTATTTTGCTAGAGTAGTTATCCTCTGGGTAGGTCTCTGGGGTAGATAACAATTCTCAACTGTTATCCTCCCAATTTAGAAGGGGGAGACTTTCCTTCTGAAATGTCATTAAAGTATATACAACTGGCACAAAAAAGAAGTTAAATAATATTCTATTACATACAGCAAAATTCAAAATAAAAAATCGATAAAAATTTTGAAAGCGGGTGAAAAAATGGATACTACAATAAAAAGGGAATTCATTTTAGAGGGTCTAGGTTGTGCTAATTGTGCAAATAAAATTGAAGCTCAATGTAAGAAATTAGATGGGGTATTAGATGCAAATATTAATTTTATAAGTAAAAGCCTAATAATTCAATTTAAGAGTGAAGAAATAATGTTAAATGTTATAGATGAAACAAAAAAAATAATTAAGAAGATAGAACCTAATGTTAAGGTTATACCAAAGAATGTAAATACATTTAAGCATGACAAAGAAGGTCATGTACATGTAGAGAAAAATCATAACTACAGTCACACTCATGATCATGATCACGGACATGAACATGCTGAAGAAGGGAATAATAAAAATAAACTCGTACGTTTTTCTGTAGGTGTAGCAATTTTTATCATTGCAATTGTATTTAAACTAAATCATCTAGTTGAATTTGCTTTATTCTTCATAAGTTATTTATTAATTGGTGGGGAAGTCCTAATAGTTGCCGTACGTAATATATTAACAGGTCAAATTTTTGATGAAAATTTCTTAATGGCACTCGCTACAGTGGGCGCATTTTCTATAGGACAATATCCAGAAGGCGTTGGTGTTATGCTTTTTTACCAAGTAGGAGAATTTTTCCAAGACATCGCTGTAAATAAATCGAGAAAATCTATATCTGCACTTATGGATATAAGGCCAGATTATGCAAATAAAAAGTTTAAAGATGAAATTAGAAAAGTAGATCCAGAGGAAGTACACATAGGAGATATTATAATAGTAAAGCCGGGAGAAAAAGTGCCTTTAGATGGTATTGTTATGGAAGGTAAGTCATTAGTAGATACAGCTGCTTTAACTGGTGAATCAGTTCCAAGACAAGTTAAAAGCGGGGATGAGATTTTGGCTGGGTGCATTAATAAAAATGGTTTGTTAACTATAGAGGTGAAAAAAGAATTTGGGGAATCAACTCTAGCAAAAATTTTGGATTTAGTGCAAAATGCTAGTAGCAAAAAAGCACCAACTGAAAA
>NZ_JAENWL010000389.1 GCF_016650095.1 Clostridium sp.
CACTGTAAAAAAGTATGCTAAATTACTTAAATTAGCATACTTTTTAACCTTATAAGCACCAGTATAATCTTCAATAATCAATTCTGTTTTCACTAATACATTTTATTCTACATCAAAGTTATTATTCATCTTCTTCAACAATTCAAGGAATATATCTTTTTCTTTTTTTGAAAAATTTTTATATGCTATTAAATTCACTTTTTCAGAAATATCATTTACTTTCCCTTCTATCGCATTACCTTTTTCAGTTAAAGTTATGTATGTTACTCTTCTATCTTCTATACACTTCTCTTTTTTTACATATCCTAAATTTGATAACTTATTAACTAATGCTGTAATAGTAGACTTATCTTTTCCTATTATTTGTCCTATTTGATTCATACTTAGTCTTCCATTATTATTATATAATACTGTAAGGACATTGCCATAAGAAGGCGCTAAATCATCTAGTCCTTTTTCTTTTAATGCTTTTTCAATAAATTTAGTCATTTTTTTCTTAGTTTTGCTTATAAAATATATTATATATTTATCATTCATACTGAGGCTCCTATCTTGAATTTAAATTATCTATTTAATTATAGTATGGTATAAACTAAAAAGCAATTAAAACATGGTTTGACATCAAACTATATTTCTGCTACAATTAGTTTTATACCAAACTATATTTACAAAGGAGTTTTTGAAATGAATAACAATGAATTTAGAGCAATGCTCGTAACAGAAACAGAAAATAAAGAATTTAATAGGGAAATTACAACTAGACACATAAATGATCTACCAGAAGGCGATGTAATAATAAATGTAAAATATTCTTCATTAAACTATAAAGATGCTCTTTCCGCTACAGGAAATAAAGGTGTAACTAGAAATTTTCCACACACACCAGGAATCGATGCTGCAGGTATTGTAGTTGAAAGTAATAATGATAGTATAAAAATTGGAGCTGAGGTACTTGTAACAGGATATGCGTTAGGTATGAGTACATCAGGTGGTTACGGAGAGTATATTAGAGTCCCTGCGCAATGGGTAGTAGAACTCCCTTCAAATCTTTCTCTAAGAGAAAGTATGATATACGGTACTGCTGGATTCACTGCTGCGCTATCAGTCTACAAATTAGTTAATTCAGGTGTTAATCCTAGTGACGGAGACATATTAGTAACCGGATCAACAGGTGGAGTCGGAAGTATGGCCATTTCAATTTTAAGCAAGCTTGGTTATAATGTCACTGCTGCTACAGGAAAAGCTTCTGAAAAAGATATGTTACTTGGAATTGGTGCAAAAAACGTAATTGATAGAAATGAAATAGATGACACTTCTGGGAAAGCACTCTTAAAGCCTAGATGGGCCGGAGTAATAGACACTGTAGGCGGAAATATATTAGCTACAGCAATTAAATCAACCAATTATGGTGGTAGTGTAACTTGTTGTGGAAATGTTGCATCCGATGAATTTAAAACGTCAGTCTATCCCTTTATTTTAAAAGGAATCACAGTACTAGGAATAGATTCTGTTAAATGCCCTATGGATATTAGACTGCGAATTTGGAATAACTTATCCTTAGATTGGAAGATTACTGATTTATATACTAATGTGAATGAAGTATCTTTAGAAGGATTAAATAGTGAAATAGATGCTATACTTACTGGAAATCACAAAGGTAGAACTATAGTTAATCTCGATTTATAGATTGTAAAAAGCTATGCAACAGAAGGAACAAGAAAGCATATACTTTCTTGTTCCTTTTATTGTATATTTAAATAAACATTCAAGTGTTATATTTTAATAATATAAGCATCCTATAATATTAGACCGTATTGATATTTAATTTATTAAATTATTATGATTAAAAAGGAGAACTATTTCATTAACTTAATGACTATGTAGTGATACCTCTAAGATTTACTTATAGCTAACTACCTCTACACCTTCATTTCGAACTATATTGTTTAATTCCCTTAAATAATCGGGTGATGGAGTTCCAAACTGCCTTGATGGTTTTTCTAAACCAAGAGCTTCATATTTACTATCTCCAAATGAATGATATGGTAATAGTTCCAATTTGGGTGCATCTATATTATCTTTAACAAATCTAGCAGTTTTTCTTATATTTTCTAGATCAGAATTCACTCCACCAATTACTGGTATACGAACTACCACGGGTACCTTAAGTTTATTGAGCCTTGATATATTCTTTAATATCTGCTCGTTACTAATTCCTGTATAAAATTTATGTTTATTATCATCCATATGTTTTATGTCTATAAATATTAGATTTAATTTCTCTAATATATCTTTTACATCATCAAAGTTAAAGTACCCGGATGTTTCAATAGCTAAATCAATCGCTTGATCATAAAGTTTATATACAAGTTTCCTCAAAATATCTGTCTGTAATGTTGCTTCACCTCCCGAAAAGGTAACACCACCTCCTGAAAATCTATAGAATATTTTTTGCTTTTCTATTATTTTCAGTATTTGTTCACTATTGTAATTATAAATAAAATTGTTTTTCTTATTATAATTTAAACTTTCCGGATTAGAACACCAATGACATCTAAGAGGACACCCAGCAAAAAAAATAACTGTTCTTATTCCATTTCCATCATTAACAGAAAAATTTTGTGGTTCCATAAAATATCCACTTACGTCATTCATATAAATTCCTCCTAATCTCAAAATAAAATATTAAAGTAAAGACTTACCCCAGTCAAGCTATGTCTTTACTTTAATTTTAATAATTTTTGTGTTCTGTTCTTGCAATGATTGCATCTTGCATTGACCTAGATAAATTAACAAATTGTGTACTGTATCCAGCAACTCTAACTAATAAGTCTTTGTAATCTTCTGGGTCCTTTTGAGCTTTATGCAATGTTTCAGTAGATATTGTATTAAACTGAACATGGAATGCTCCAAGAGAGAAAAAGGCTTGAATCATAGAACCTAAATTACTCTGTCCTCTTTTCGTATTTACTAAATCTTCGTTTAATCTTAGGTTTAATAATGTTCCACCTGAATGTACATCTTGATTAAGTTTTGCTGCTGAACGCATGGCTGCGAGTGGCGTAGATGTATCAGATCCAGCAAATGGTGATACCCCTTCGGATAATGGTTCTTTAGCTTTTCTGCCGCATGGAGTTGCTCCAATAACTTTGCCAGCTGGCAGGTAGTTAGATATCCCCATAAAAGCAGTATTAAAATTGTTACCATTGATATCTTTATATTGGTGTCCTTCTTTGTAATAATAATTTGCCATTTTAATAGCAATATCATCTACATAGTCAATATCATTACCATACTTTGGAACATCAAGAGCCAATTGTCTTAAATTTTCGTAACCTTCCCAATTTGCATCAAGTGCATTAATCAG
>NZ_JAENWL010000180.1 GCF_016650095.1 Clostridium sp.
CAGTGGAAAAAGTAGTGGCATCTATTGCAAAAATTCCAGAGCAAAGCGTATCAAATAACGAGACTTTGACACTGAAAAACTTAGATAGCAATTTAAAGAAGCAAGTTTTCGGACAAAGCACTGCAATAGACAATTTAGTAAGAGCTATAAAGAGATCAAGGGCCGGGTTTAATGAAGAAGAAAAGCCTATAGCATCTCTCCTTTTTGTGGGACCTACAGGAGTAGGAAAGACAGAAGTAAGTAAGCAATTGTCTAAAAGTTTAGCAATTCCACTCATTAGATTTGATATGAGTGAATACCAAGAAAAGCATACTGTTGCAAGGCTTATTGGGTCACCACCAGGATATGTGGGTTATGAAGAAGGTGGATTATTAGTTGAGGCCATGAAAAAGACCCCTCATTGTGTGCTACTGCTTGATGAGATTGAAAAAGCTCACCCAGATATATTAAATGTGCTGTTACAGGTTATGGATTATGCAACTTTGACAGATAATACTGGTAAAAAGGC
This sequence comes from Clostridium sp., assembly GCF_016650095.1. Classification (GTDB taxonomy): domain Bacteria; phylum Bacillota; class Clostridia; order Clostridiales; family Clostridiaceae; genus Clostridium_AD. Next base: position 509 of record NZ_JAENWL010000180.1, read on the forward strand.
GGATTTTAGAAATGTAATTTTAATAATGACTTCAAATGCAGGAGCAAGGGAAGCTAGTAAACATATAATTGGGTTTGGAGATAGAATAGGAGCAGGTGATGCAATTACAAAAGAAGTGGAACGAGTATTTTCACCAGAATTTAGAAATAGGCTCGATAACATAATTGTATTTAATAAAATTGATGAAGTTATGGCTCTTCAAATAGCTAAAAAAGCAATGAAACAATTTGAGGAGAAACTTTTAACTAAAAATATAAAATTAAAGGTTACAGATAATTTATATGCTTGGCTAAGTAAAAAGGGTTATTCAGAGGCTTATGGTGCGAGAGAAATCAATAGAGTAGTTCAACAGGAAATAAAGACTTATTTTGTAGATGAAGTGCTGTTTGGAGAACTTTCCACAGGTGGTAGAGCAACAGTTGATATTGTTGATGGTAAGCTTAAAATTACTAAAGACAAACTTAAAATTATAAAAGGTAAATAAAAAAAATGTTGCTAATAAAATAGCAGCATTTTTTTGTAATGCATTTTTAAATGAATTTTAATCTGTTTTTAATCTTACAAATGTATAATATAAAGCATACATTGAATTACAGGATAATACCTAATAAAAAAGGATGGGAACAATGAAAAAAATAGAAGATTGTAGAAAAACTAAAAAAAGTAAAAGCACACTTGTTTTATTATTTATAATATTTGAATTTGTTTTCATAGCGATTACAGGACCATTTATAGTTTATTATGGTCCGTTTAAAAATGTGAAAACTACAGTAGTGGGTGCAGCGATGACTACTTATACATTACAATGGATGGTCACATCATTTTTATCCGAGTCGAAAATTGAAGAAATTATGAGTGAGCAAACAATACAGGCTATAGCTCAAGATAACGTAAATGGCGTAAATTCTGCTGTGCAAGTAGAAAACAAAAATGATAATAGTATTGAAAGATATGATATTAAAGGAAAGAAGTTTAAAGGATATATATTAATAATAAATGACCCAACTAGGGTAAAAGTAGGTTACAGCAGTAAGCTTGGCAAGGAAGGTCAACTAACTAGTGAAATTGCAAAAGATAACAATGCGATTGCAGCGGTTAATGGTGGTGCGTTTACAGATAAATCTTCTGGTACAAAAAGGACAGGAACGGGAGCAAATCCAGCCGGAGTTATAATGTCATCAGGAAAAATTGCTTATAATGATACAAAAGATGAAGATGAAAAAATAGAAACTGTAGCATTAACTAAATCTGGAAAGCTATTAGTTGGTAAACATAGCATTAAAGAAATGAAAAATGCTGGAGTAACTGAAGCAGTATCGTTTGGTCCAGCAGTGATAGTTAATGGACAAAAAACTATAACTCAGGGTGATGGTGGCTGGGGTATAGCACCTAGAACGGCTATTGCACAAAGGAAAGATGGAGCGATAATATTACTAGTTATCGACGGTAGACAGTTAAGTAGTTTAGGGGCTACTTTAAGAGAAGTACAGGATGTATTGTATGAATATGGGGCTTATAATGCTACTAACTTAGATGGGGGTTCTTCTTCTACATTGTTTTATAATGAAGGAATTATAAACAACCCTTCTGATAGCTTGGGAGAGAGATCTGTACCTTCTATTATTTATGTAGAGAAAAAGTAAAAGAGTAGAATCTCAGAATGGGATATTTTAAATTAAAGGAGAGAGCATTATGAAGTGGATGAGAAGAATAAGTATATGGATAGTAGTAGCTTTATCAGTACAATTTTTAGGTCTCTTTTATATAAATCATTATTTATTAGCTACTGATTCAAAGATTGTTTCAAAAAAAATCATTAAAGAAACCATTGAGGACTAATCCTTCAATGGTTTTTAACGTGTCCATTTATGTTATTATTAACAACTATCTTTTTGGAATAACCTCTGTCCAATATCCATCTGGATCCATTATAAAATATATACCCATAGGCTTATTTTCATAGCATATGCATCCCATTTTTTTATGGTGTGCGTATGCTTCATCAAAATTATCTGTAACTACAGCAAGATGAAACTCATTTTCGCCTAAATTGTATGGCTCAATTCTATCGCTCATACAAGTAAGCTCTAACTTATGGTTAGTTGTTTCATCACCTAAAAATACAAGAGTAAAACTATCGTCTTCTGGATGGAATCTCCTAGTTTCTACAAACCCTAAAGCATTTTTATAAAATTCGACGCTTTTTTCTAAATCCAATACATTTATATTATTATGATCAAAGGAAAATTTCATTTATTATAACCACCTTTTCTAAAAAAATTAATATATATCATATACTATACCATGATTATATGTTGTGGTAAAATAAGGGTTATATAATTATTATTTATTTAAAATATATTGCGGCGGGAGAGATAATTAATGAATGAAGTACTAGCGAAAATATACTATATATACCATAGTGGTTTTGTCATTAAAACTAAAAAACATTTTCTGATTTTTGATTATTATAAAGAACCTTTAGAAAATAAAGGAGACCACCAGCAGTCAGCGATATTATCCCCTAAAAATATTAAAGAAATGAAAAATATTTTTGTGTTTTCATCACATAGTCATGAGGACCATTTTAATTCTAACATTTTTAATTGGGAGAATTATAACAGTGATATACAATATATACTTAGTAGTGATATAAAAGCAGATAAAAATAAATCGAATTATAATTTTATAGAGGATGGCGAAGAAAAATTATTTGAAGACGTTTCTGTAAAAGCTTATGGCTCAACGGATATTGGAATATCTTTTCTAGTTAAAGTAGATGGTTTAACTATTTTTCATGCTGGAGATCTTAATTGGTGGCACTGGAAAGAGGATAGCTTAGAGGAACAATTAGAAGCAGAGTCTTCATTTAAATCTCATATTGACAAGTTAAAAGAAGAAAAATATATTGATATAGCTTTTTTTCCTGTAGATCCAAGACTTCAAGAGTTTTATTATATAGGAGGAGAATATTTTGCGGAAAATATTCACCCTAAATTACTTATACCTATGCATTTTGGAGATGATGTGTCTATTACTAAAAAATTCGCTGATAAAATGGGTAAACATAAATCAAAGGCAGTTGAAATAAATTATTGTGGGCAAGAGATAATATATTAAATATTTTCTGATATATCGGAATAAATATAGTCTTATATGTCAATCCTTTAAATAACCAAATAAAAAAAGCACCATATTACATTATTTTTAGTCCCCCTAATTAATAATGTATGTGGTGTTTTTTATATGGGATAGAATTTTGATGCAAAATTTATAAATACTAAAAACTAGTTAGTATTAGGAGCTTTATATTTACATAACCTAATAACTGTGATAACTTTATTAGTGGAAATTAGAATGTGTAAAATAGAAAGTGGGATAAAGAAAATGAGAAGAGAAACTAAAAATGAAAATATTTTAAATTATATATATATTATTATTGGAGCTACTATACTCGCAGCCGGGGTAAATATGTTTTTTGCAAAATTAAAATTAGTAACAGGCGGACTATCAGGTCTTGCCATTGTTATCGAATATATTTCGAAAAAGCATTATGGATATGGAATACCTTTATGGTTTACTAATATTGCAGTAAACATACCGTTACTTGCGATTGCTGCAAAACTTAAGGGCAGAGGATTTGTTGGCAAATCTTTGTTTGCCAGCGCATATCTATCTTTTGCATTGTTCTATACAAGCTTTATACCAGCACCAGAGGCAGACCTTTTGCTAGCAAGTATATTCGGTGGGGTATTCGTTGGTATAGGCTTAGGATTTGTATTAAGAGCATCTGCTAGTACTGGAGGAACTGACTTGGCTGCAAATATTATAAAGGTATATTTAAAGAATGTGCCAATAGCTAGAATTATATTAGTAATTGATTCAACTATAGTAATAATAGGTGCTTTTGTGTTTGGAGTACAAAAGGCTATGTATGCACTAATATCCATATATATTGTTAGCAAGGTTGTAGATAGCATACTTGAGGGAATAAATTTTTCAAAAGCTGTATTTATTATTTCAGATCACTCCAAGGAAATAGCGGAAATATTAATGAGTGATTTAAAGAGAGGTGTTACAGGAATAAATGGTACAGGAATGTATACAAAAGGAGAAAAACAGGTACTATTTGTAGTAGTAGGCAAAAATCAAATAGTACCTCTTCAAAAAATGGTTAAAGAAATAGACAAAGGCGCCTTTATTACTATTGCTGATGTGAGAGAAGTAGTAGGAGAAGGGTTTACGGAATAGAAAATTAATATAGTTAGAAATAAGTAAGCAATACGTTTTTATAATTTTTGAAAAATGATATAAAGGTGTAAATTAGGCAACATTTTCAAAGTATATTTCTAAGTCTTCCTGCACAAAATATATTTAGAAAGGAAGTGATATACTATGAGTGATAGATTAAATGATAAGCCTGTTACATTTGATCACCCAGAAAAACTTACACAAGGAGTATCTTTAGAAAAAGGTGATATTACGGCAAAAACTTTCATTAATGAGGTAGATGGATGCGTAAAATGTAACATTGTAGTTGAAAATAAGGTTACTGGAGAAGTGGCTAAGAAAGATACAATAATCGGCCAGGTAGTTGAAGAAGATTATGATGAAGAGATCGATGAAGATTTATATGTAGATCCTGATGATAATGTAGGCGGATATTAATAATTTTTTATATTGATTTATTTGATAGTATCGGTTTGTAATGTCAACAATTAAGCGGATATAGTAAAGGCATCTATTGGACTATCAATAGATGCCTTTATTTTTTATAAAAAAAATTTGACATTTATTATTAAAAACATTATAATTTCACTAGTATATAAAAAATAATTAGTGAACATAATAATTATTATGAGCATACTAGTTAATATAATTTTTAAAAATAAAGACTGAGAAGAGAAGAGTAATTATAAAAGGTAGTCATAGCGAGTTGGTGATGGTGAAAGGCCAATACGAAGTTTATATTGAAGAACATCTCTGAGTTTCTAACCGAAATCCTTAAGATAGTAGGCTTAGACGGGTCCAATCCGTTAAACATTGGGCAGTATCGAATTTATAATTCTGTACTGAATAGAGTGGTCATATTTATGACAAATTGGGTGGTATCGCGAAATTATAGCCTTTCGTCCCTTTATTATTAAGGGAGGAAAGGCTTTTTTATTATTAAAAAGAGTATAAAAATAGAAGGAGGAGAATTTTATGGAAAAATTGTTAGTAAAACAAATTTACAGAGAAACAGAGAAGTATGCAGATACAGAAGTATCCATCTCTGGATGGATAAGAACTTTGAGATCTTCTAAAGTTTTTGGGTTTATAGAGGTTAATGATGGTAGCTTCTTTAAAAACATTCAAGTAGTATTTGAAGATGGATTAGAAAATTTTGCAGAGTTAGCCAAATTACCTATAAGCTCATCTTTGGTTATTGAAGGAAAATTAGTTGTAACACCTGATGCTAAGCAACCATTTGAAATTAAAGCTACTAAAATAGTCGTAGAGGGAATGTCAGATATTGATTATCCTTTGCAAAAGAAAAGACACTCTTTTGAGTTTTTAAGAACTATTGCACACCTTAGACCAAGAAGTAATGCTTTCTCAGCAGTATTTAGAGTGCGTTCACTGACTGCGTTTGCTATCCATGAGTTTTTTCAAAAGAGAAACTTTGTATATACCCATACTCCAATAATTACTGGTAGTGATTGTGAAGGGGCAGGTGAAATGTTTAGAATATCTACGCTTGATTTTAGCGATATGCCTATGGATGAAAATAAAAAAGTTGATTACTCAAAGGATTTCTTTGGTAAAGAAACTAGCTTAACTGTAAGTGGACAGCTCGCAGCAGAGGCTTATGCTTTAGCCTTTAGAAGTGTTTATACATTTGGACCAACATTTAGAGCGGAAAATTCTAACACTGCAAGACATGCAGCTGAGTTCTGGATGATAGAACCTGAAATAGCATTTGCAGATTTAAATGATAATATGAAACTCGCAGAGGATATGATGAAATATATTATTAAGTACGTTCTGGAAAATGCTCCAGAAGAAATGGAATTTTTCAATAGCTTTATAGATAAAGGGTTAATTGAAAGACTAAATAGTGTTGTAAATGCAGAATTTGGTCAGATAACATATACTAAGGCCGTGGATATCTTACAAAAATCAGGAAAAGAATTCCAATACCCAGTAACTTGGGGCTGTGATCTTCAAACTGAGCATGAAAGATATTTAACAGAAGAAGTATTTAACAAACCATTATTTGTAACTGACTATCCAAAGGAAATAAAATCATTCTATATGAGAGTAAATGAAGACAATAAGACAGTTGCAGCCATGGACTTACTAGTGCCAGGAGTAGGAGAAATTATCGGTGGAAGCCAAAGAGAAGAAAGACAAGATATATTAGAAGCTAGAATGGAAGAATGTGGTCTTAATAAAGAAGATTACTGGTGGTACTTAGAACTAAGAAAATACGGTGGAACTAAGCATGCTGGATTTGGACTAGGATTTGAGAGAGCTATTATGTATATAACAGGAATGAGCAACATAAGAGATGTTATTCCATTCCCAAGAACAACAGGTACCGCTGAATTTTAAAGAAGAGCACTTTTCAGCAATTTAGATTTTATAGA
>NZ_JAENWL010000372.1 GCF_016650095.1 Clostridium sp.
ACTGCTCTTGCTCCTGTAGTAGGGTCTGGAACCTGTCCTGCATGTACCTGTAACGTTTCAAAACTTAATTTTCTCTCACTCATAATAAATTCTCCTTTTTTTTTATTTTAAATAAGTGTAATAAAATACAAATAAAATCCATTATACTATTTTACAATAATGTCAATATTTTTTATTTAATGAGAATAAAAATAAGCTACTCTCCTATAAGGAAAGTAGCAATGGTAACTTTAATAAGCAATAAAATTGCATCGTAAATTTGCTATCGTCCTTATCTTTCAGATTTTACAATCTGCAGGAATTGACACCACTACATTCGATTAAGAATGCTGGTTGTCGGGCATCATCGGGCCGGTCCCTCTGCCACTCTGGATAAGTTGTATTCAGTTGTTATTGTCTAGTATATTATTCATAAAAGTAATTGTCAATAACTTTTTTAAATAAATAGAATCATTTTTCTACTATTTTATCCCTTTAACTTTTATAATATTTTGATACCTTGATAATAAAGGTATATTCCAGCCATATGCTTTAATTTCGTATTTCGCACTAAGTATAAGTCCCCAATACACATTTTCAGAATGAATTTTAAACTCTAGTAAACTATTAGTATTTTTAAATATCTTTATATTACCATCTTCCATTTGTGTATAAATTAAATACGTATCAATATTATCAAGTTTTATTATTCGTTTACTCGCAATTGTTACTATATAAGTATTTCTAAAAAAATGTGGAAATAACATAATTACGCCAAACATTACAATAAAGCAAATAATCACTTTTACAATCTTAAATTTTAGAATAAATTTCTTTCTAAATTGATAAGAAGTATTTTTCATTATATAATCTCCTTAATTTAATAAATCCACTTACTTTAATTGTTACTCTTTTTTCTGGAGATTAGAATATAATATATATAAATATTTCTAAAATTATTCTTTTTATAGCTGAAAATAAAAAAAACATCAAAGTGAATGATCATCACCTCAAATGGCTATCAATATTTCTAAACTCTATTAAGGTACATTCAAGTAAATAAAATAAAACCCCGAACTGGAGTTTTATTTTTGTTTTTTAGTTTGCCCAGTTTTTTTGCTTTTATTAGAGTTTAATCCACAGCAATCTAATTTTTTATCACCAAAAGATTCTTCATTAGCTTTTTCCATGCCTTTAATAAAATTATCATACCACTTTTTAAATTTTTTCATATAACCCTCCATTAAATTTACTTTATATAATAACTATCTATAGCTCTATTTTAACATTATCATATGAAGATACTATGAAGACTGGAACTTCACGTTTTCTTGCTATAGTTTTTAAACGTAATTATTCATTAAATAATAAGGAGTGCTACTTTAAATTTCAAAGTAGTACTCCTTATTAGGGACATTCAAGAAAATAACAAGTCAGTATACTAGCCTATTATAGGCTAGCCTATTCTAGGCTCGTCTATTCTAGGCTCGTCTATTTTGCAGTTTTTTGAGTATTTGTATCACTCACATTATCCGGAGCTATGTTAAGTAATGTAAACAACTCCGAAAATAGCTTATTTGCTGCCGGTACCGCTGTCTGAGCAGCATAATATTTTGCTGAGTTTGGTTCCTCTATACTAACTATTAATGTTACTTTTGGATTGCTCGCAGGAGCCATACCCACAAATGAGGATGTATATTTACCGGGATCGTAACCTCCTGTGGTAGTATTGACCTTATTTGCAGTTCCTGTTTTTCCAGCTATATGATACCCCTCCATATAGGTTGCAGTTGCAGTTCCTTCCTTAACGACCCTTTCCAAATACGTTCTTAATTGAGCTGTTTTTTCTTTACTCATTATAATCTTTTCACCAAGACTATTAAACTGTTTGTCTACAACTTTTTTATCATCTACCATATGAGATATTTCCTTCATAACATGGGGCTTTATCCATTTACCTCCATTAGCTACTGCATTGAAGGCAGCAATATACTGCACTTGAGTAACTGCAACCCCTTGTCCAAATGACATGGTAGCAAGATCAATAGGTTTAAAAGTTTTTAAATCCTTCATTAACCCAGTACTTTCACCGGGCAAGTCTATACCCGTTTTCTGCCCAAATCCAGCCTCTTTTGCAAATTTATAAAAATTATCCTTACCAATCTTCTGGCCAAGCTGAATAAATCCAACATTATCGGAATTTTTAATTATATCCGACAAAGTCTGAACTCCATTATCCTCTTTATTATCATTATACAATATCCTATTTCCAACCTTGATGCTTCCATCACTTATAAAGCGATCATTGTCTGTTACTACATTATTTTTAAGTGCCGCCGCTGCTGTTATAACCTTAAAAATTGATCCTGGCTCAAACACATTACTAATAGCTCTATTCTTCCAGATTTCTTGTGTTTCTTCATCTGTTTTACCTAGTACATAAGGCTTATTTAAATTATAGCTAGGCGAGTTCGCCATGGCTAAAATCTCGCCATTATTTGGATTCATAATTGTTATACTTACAGATTTAGCGCCATTTTCAGTTAATGTTTCTTTAGCTACTCTTTCAGCTAACTCCTGAATGCGTTCATCTATAGTTAATGTTAAATTCTTTCCATCTATAGGTTTAACCGTCACTGCTTCCGTGTACGGCAATTCATTACTAGCCCTATCCATTTCAACCACTTTTATTCCAGGAATACCTGTTAATACACTATTGTAACTCAGTTCCACTCCATTTACTCCATTTCCATCTAAATTAGCATGTCCAATAACATGGGATAAAAAACTGTCATTTGGGTACAACCTCTCTACATCTTTTGAAATTATTATTCCATTATATTTCAAAGCTTTAATAGAATCTACAACTTCCTTCCCGACCTTTCTTTGCAATGATACAAATTGAAGTGGATTACCTTTGCTATCTTTGCTATCTAATATCTTTTTTATTTCCTTGTTTTCAACATTTAGCATGCTTGACAATTGGTCAATTGCTTGCTCTGCAGGTATTTTTTTATCAACTAGATATGTTTTTAATACACTTAAATCAGCATCTACCCTATAAACATTCATGCTTAGTGCCAGCTCGAAACCATTTCTGTCCAGAATTGCACCCCTCTTGGGAGCTACTTCTATAGTTTTTGTCCACTGCTGTGATGCCAACAGTTTATAATCAGTACCATTAAAAACCATTAAATAACCCAACCTACTCATAAGAGCGATAAATACTAAAGAAAATAATATACCTATAACAAAAATTCTTTTACGACCTACCTTTTTTCTTATCAAACCGCTCACCAACCTGTTCTATATTTTAAATTAAAAATAAATATTACTAACTGATTATTATTTTCTTATTGATTCTTTATATCTCCATCTGACTATCATATTTTCATCAGACTAAATCTCAAATTAATTGAAAGCCATATCAAAAGAGAAGAACTATGTACTCTTTTTACATGACTTATAAATTAACAATACTATCCAATTATTATAACATAGTCTTACATAAATTAGCATATTTTTATATCATTTATGATATAATCACAAAATCCTATTGAAATACACTGTAACAACGCATCCCTTTCCCTCTTTACTTTTAACGTCAATTACTGCCTTATGAAGGTTTAATATATTACGTACAATAGTTAGTCCTATTCCCGTGCCTTCTATTTCATGTCTACTTTTGTCTCCTCTATATAACCTCTCGAATATATAAGGTAAGTCAT
>NZ_JAENWL010000335.1 GCF_016650095.1 Clostridium sp.
GGTATAATAATCTAAGGTTTCTTTCATTAAAGTTAGATAATATAAAAAAGCTCCTTCATCTTTAAATATATCATTTCTGTGATTACCTCTTGCTGTAACATGATAGCTTGCACCAGGATACCATTCTCTTTTTATTGTTGGCATATTCAAAACCTCCACCCTATTATGGTATTAATGATTATTGCCAAATTTTAAAATTTTAGACCGCAGAGCAGCTGTGAATATATTTATACATTATATAGCTTTTTCAATTTTAAGAGCTAGTATCCACGGCAAAAATAGGCACCATCGCTATTTATGTAGCTACTGATGCTAAATATAATCTATTATTTCCAAATTTTACACCCCTGGGGTGCTTACGAAGGCTTGCCTGAACTTGCTCCGAAAAATAGGAAAGCCCTATCCACTACGTTAAAATGGGCATCAGCAGCTAATTCAATAGCCACCAATGCTCACTCTAATTTTTTCCCACCTTTTATTCTTCTACTGTCACTATCTATAGCACTAACCTGTGCTGCTAACTTATCTAGCCTATGATTCAATTTTCTTAGTTGTAGTGGAGTAAGACTATTAAGCTGTTTACCTTGTTCTGCTATCGATCTCATCTGTAATAGCTTTGTTTCTTTGACATTAAGCATTATCTGTCTTTCCCGCGCCCACTTCATTTCCTGTTGTTGCTGTTTATGTAGTTCATCCTTCTTATCCATTTGCTTATCTGCAATTGCATCTAAATTCTGTCCGATATTAGCGTCTATTGCATCATTACGTATCTTATCTAAAATTGGGTTACCATGCTCTTTTTCTATATCCTTAGTCGTTTCCAATGCTACTGTACTAGCATGTTGTTGAATCTTTGGTTGACTCATTACATTTTGTAGTGCTGCTATATCCATATAATTACCTCCCATCTACTATTTTTCTCAGGTCACAGTTATCCTAGTTTGATGAGTCTGTATAGATTGTTACTCTATTTTTTTGATTGCAGTAGCTGTCAATGCACCCATTACAATTCTTTCTTTAGTTCACCCTTTTCATTCATTTCTATGCCCTAGTATTCAAGTTCTGTCCCACACTAGTATCCACTGCGACATTCTTCATAACTTCTGTCATCTGAGTAGTATTTTCCTTTCCAGTATCCATAGCCATTTTCATTACCGCAATCCCGACATTTTCTTGTAATCTTGATTGACTCATTATCATTGATAATGCCCCTATGTCCATATGATTACCCCTTTTTTACCATGAAAAATAGGATTAAACTAATCTTTAATTTTGTATACAATTGTATAATTCCCAAATTTTACACCCCTGGGGTGCTTGTGAAGGAGGAACGACTGAGCTTGCTATTTCTTTCATATGCAGTAGCTTTATCTCCATGATGCCTAGCATATTATGTCTATACTGTACCCATTCTAACTGTTGCTGCAATTCTTGCTTTAGTTGCTCTTTCTCACCCATTATTATGCCCAAGTATCCAAATTCTGTCCAACATTACTGTCTACTGCTACATTCTTTATCATATCTGTAATTGTAGTTGAATTTTCCTTACCAGTATTCATTGCCATCTTCATTACTGCAATACCAGCTGATTCTTGTACTCTTGACTGACTCATTATCATTGATAATGCTCCTATATCCATATGGTTACCTCCTCCTTATATCTTATTAGAAAAAAGAGCCAGAGTTTTCACCCTGACTCCCATCATTACTGTTGTACGTTCTTCAATTATCTTAATAATGCAAGAACTTGTTGTGGTTGTTGATTAGCTTGTGCAAGCATAGCTTGAGCAGCTTGATTAAGAATGTTGTTCTTTGAGAATGTAGACATTTCTTTAGCCATGTCTACATCTCTAATTCTTGATTCAGCTGATGTTAAGTTTTCACTTGATGTTCCTAAATTAGCTATTGTGTGCTCTAATCTATTTGAGAATGCTCCTAATTTTGCTCTTTCTTGTGATACTGACTTGATAGCAGAATCAATATTTGTTATGCCTGCCTCTGCTCCCACTTTTGTAGAAACATCTACTTTGTCTATTTTATCAGCTGTACCTGCTCCACCTAGTGCTGATGCTCTCATATCGTTTATATCTACTCTCAATTGTTGGCCTTCATTAGCACCAATATGGAAATCTAAGTTCCCATCACTAGCAACTCTTACTGTTCCATCCGTATTTGTTGTTGTTCCAATTCCTGTAGAACCATTCGTTAATTCATTTGTCAATGCAACATCTCCAGCGGTAGTAATACCACCAGACGTTCCACCAACAGCGGTTGTAATCTCAATAGCTGAATTTTCGCCTAGTGCACTTGATGTAAACGTAATATCAGTACCATTAGCAGCCTTTGTTGCTGTTACTCCTGTGCTATCCTTCTGACCATTAATACTAGTAATTGCCTGATCGATAGTATCACTAGAACTTATAGCAATAGCTGAACTCCCATTTATAGAAATGGTTGCATCAGTACCGACTACTGTTGCAAATTTATAAGATACACTTGCTGCTGTTTCACTTCCTGAAAGTTGTAATTTTAGTCCTTCAACTGAAGTACCAGTTTTACCTGTAATTGTATTGCCTGTAGCTGTAAAATCTTGACCAGTCATTAATTGTCCCGCAGCATCTGTACCTGCATCACTAACTGCTGTTGTAATACCATCACCAGTAGCAGTCAATCCTGTTGCTACCAAAAGTGGAGCACTTCCAGTTGCAAGTATAGTTGTACCACTTCCCATTTCTTGGCTTTCCAATTTAAGTCCACCAGTTTCACTAACCATAGCAGTAACACCAGTTTGGTCTGATACAAGATTAATTTTATCTAAAACATTCTTCATTGTATCATCTGTATCTAAACTAACTTCTACATTGTTAATATTTAACTTACCAGTTACACCTAATGTTGCTCCCATAGCTTGAGAACTATTTAAAGTAGCCTTTGTTGCTTCTGAAGTAACATCTAAATCATAAACTCCATCAACTGTTGCTGATGTTGTAGAAACTCCACTTACAGCAGTTCCAGCAGATTGAATTTTAGTACTAACTGCACCATTTAATAATTTTTTAGTATTAAATTCAGTAGTGTTTCCAATTCTATCTAATTCCAATGATAACTGCCCTACTTCCTTTTGCATTGCATCACGGTCATCAACAGTATTGGTATCACTTGAACCTTGAACTGCAAGCTCTCTCATTCTTTGAAGAATTGAAGTAGATTCACTTAACGCACCTTCTGCAGTTCCTATTAAAGATATAGCATCTTGAGCATTTGCTCCAGCTTGGTCAAGTCCTCTAATTTGTCCTCTCATCTTTTCTGATATAGCAAGACCTGCTGCATCGTCTCCTGCTTTATTAATTCTAAGACCTGAAGAAAGTTTTTCCATCGATTTGTTTGCATTACCTGCGTTGATACCCATATTCCTGTTAGCATTCATTGCGCCCATGTTGTGATTGATTATCATAATAAATTCCTCCTTGAAATTTTAGTAGGACATCCTTGTCCTCTATTGTTATTTATAGTTAAGCTCGTTGCGAGCCATACTAACTTGTTGAAATGTTGCTTTTGAATTTGTCATTGTTGCTCTTTTGTTGAATTTCACCATCTTTCGATATGAAGGCTTTCAGAGCATTGTAAACATCAAGTTGATTTTCAACATTTAGGCAACCTTCTGCCGTCATATTCCCAATTTTCATTTATGAAGTTTAATATAAATATTTACTAACATCCTATTAACTTATTTATATTTTCAACTTCTACTATTTATATCGTAAACTAAATTACATACTTTATAGTATTTACAAAATTTATTTTATATTTTTTAAGATTAATTTGAGATAGTATTTTTTCTAATAATCAAAATGCTTTATTGCCATAGAAACACTGACTGTGCAATAAAAAAACACCCAAAGAATCTATTAACTCCTCCAGTGTTTTCCCTTTATTAAATTTCTTTACTCAAAAACACAGCTTTAGCAGATATATTATTATATCCTGCCATTCCCACTTGTTTTTGTTCGTTTTGTTTTATTTTTTTCAATAAATCAACTTTTCTAACTTTCATTTCATAATCTAATACTTTTTCTAAATTTTCAATTTCATATTGCAAATAGAATTTCTTCAGATTCTCTTTTGAATAACCCATTTTACTAATATCATCCAAAATTAACTGCCTTTGCGCAAAATTCCCTTCTAGTCTCTCGTATTCCTCAGCTTTAACTGTTTCAATAATAGTCAAAGTGATATTTTTATATTTAATAAAGTTTTCTTCTAAATTCAATTTATCACCTA
>NZ_JAENWL010000424.1 GCF_016650095.1 Clostridium sp.
AAACGCCATTATAGTTGGTACTTCATATTCAAAAGTAATGACAGTATCTGTTATATAAGGTGAATAAATTTCTAAAATTGAAGCACTATCAGCCTCAGTAGCAAGTCTTATATTTTTATTTATTTGCATTTATATCTTCCCCCTCAAAAGAGCAATATGATCTTTATATTTAACCCATGTCACAAGTAATAATATCAATACAATTGTAGAAATACCTGATAATATAAAACAAACTCCAGCTCCATATTTTTCGGCTAAAAATCCTGAAAGTAGGCTTCCTATAGGAGTAAATCCAGCAAACACAAGTGAATAGACGCTCATTACACGTCCTCTGTATTCATCTCCGGAATTCAGCTGCAAAGTGGAATTAGCAGTTGTTGAAAAAAACAAATTAAATATTCCCGTTATAGCTAAACTTAAAGCAGTAAGATAATACAAATTACTCATGCCAGTGAAAATTAGCATTATGCCAATTGCAATTGAGCTACTTATCATAAGAATTCTATTTGGACCGCCTTTACTTTTTAGAGAAACAAGAATTGCTCCAACAAGAGAACCTGCACCAAGAGCAGACAATAAAATTCCATATGTTTTTTCCTGCATATGCAACACATTTTTCGTAAATACAGGTATTAAAACATTGTAGTTAAAAACGAATATGCCCATAATACTAACTAATAACAAGGTTTCAAGTAAAATAGGGTTAGTTTTTATATATTTAAGGCCATCCATTATTTCTTTAAGCATCCCTTTTTCAGAAGTTTTTATTCTAATATAATTCACTGCTTCAATATGAACTAATCCATAGATTACTGCCATAAAGCTAAAACCATTTAATAAAAAACACCATCCTGCGCCAAGGTATCCCATAAGCATAGCTCCAATAGCTGGTCCAATAATTCTTGCTAAATTAAAAGTAGCAGAATTCAAAGCGACGGCATTCATCAAATCTCTTTTTCCTACTATTTCCATATTAAAAGCCTGCCTAGTTGGCATATCTAAAGTATTGCAAAATCCAAGACATAATGCCAAAACGATTATATATTCGTACTTCAAGGTATTAGTAAATACTAATGCAGACAGTATAAAAGCTAGTAGCATGGAAAATGCCTGAGTAAACAGCAATATTTTTTTCTTTGGAAACTTATCGGTTAGTACCCCAGCAAACAATGAGAAAAAGGTTACGGGTAAAAACTGCACGGCCCCAACAAGTCCTAGTAAAAATGGAGAACCTGTTAAGGAAAGTACTAACCAGGACTGCCCTATGCTTTGTGTCCAAGTACCTATTAAAGAAATACATTGTCCGAACCAAAAATATCTATAATTCTTATGTGTGAGAGCATGAAAGTTGTTGTTAATAAATCTATTTGCAGAAGCCGCTATATTTATGGTTATCATCTCCTAATGTAATGCAACATCTCTTAAAGAAATGCAATCCTCTTTTTAAGAGGAGAATCTTCTCTTAAAGAGGAAAATCATCGCTAAAATAATTATTTGTGATTACTGTGGCATTTTTACCCATTCTTTGTAATAAAGCTAAGGAGGTTTCTCTTTCCTCTTCACTAAATCCCGAGAATAAAATATCTGTCCAAGCCATCA
Source organism: Clostridium sp. (assembly GCF_016650095.1). Lineage (GTDB taxonomy): Bacteria > Bacillota > Clostridia > Clostridiales > Clostridiaceae > Clostridium_AD. The sequence goes on from NZ_JAENWL010000424.1 coordinate 1,600, forward strand.
TGGCTTTTAATACCATAGGTTTCATTTTTAAGGCTTTCTCAGTAAGATAAACATTATATGCCCTCTTATCTTTTACATCTACTAATCTAATGATATACTCGTCATCCTCTAGCTTTTTTATAGCCTTTGCTGTGGTGCCTTTATCAATCTTAAGATAATCTGATAATTGTTCCTGTCTTATTCCATCTTTTTTATATAATGCATTCAAGAATATGTATTGACCTTTATTTATGTTATATTGCTTAAGTTGCTTTCCTACATATACATGGCCATGCCGGTGCAAAAGAGAAATCCACCTTGCTATAGAGTTCTTATTTTCATTCATAGTTGTATACCTCCAAAATTAGTTGCACTTCCTACCAATTTAATAATAACGCATAATAGTTTCCAATGCAACTATAATTTCGTTATATAATTCCATTTTTAAAAATATAAGACAATCATAAAGATAAAGTTTATTATGAGATGGTGCTATTTTATTTGGAATAAATTACTGATTTAATACATATAAGATAATGGAGGTGGGTAGAGTTGAATAGAACTATCGTATGCAGAGAGTGTGATAACAATAGAGTAACCATTGAGAAAATTGGACAGCAATTATACATTAAGTGCTCGAAATGTGGAATTACAATAATGAAAGCGGTGCATCTAGAATCTTGGATGGAAAATGTTGACAATCTATATAAATTTAGAGTTAATATTGATAATACATATAAATTTAGGATGAATATTGATGATGATAGTTTATTTGATGCTGTTATAGTTAAAAGAGAGATCAATAAGAAAGAGTCTGAAACTTTACGCAAAGAAGAAACAAAAATTCGCTTATTATATGTAAAAGAATATGGGTACATAAGGCAAATTGATGAAGACGAATACGTAGAAATAAGTAAAGCAATTACAAGAGAAGATAGAGTAAGAACCTCAGTCGTAAGAACAAGTTCCTAGATGTAAATTTTAAAATTACTTAGTGATTAAAATATGGAATGTTTTGAA
>NZ_JAENWL010000425.1 GCF_016650095.1 Clostridium sp.
AAAAATTGATTTTATTGTAGCTATTGATTTGTTCATGACAGATTCAGTAATGTCTGCAGACCTTGTGCTACCAGCCACTAGCATCCTTGAGGAAGAGGACTTTATTTATACAGGAATGTATTCACCTTATCTTAGCTATTCGGAGAAGGTTATTGAACCTGTGAACAATATCATGGGTGAATATGATTTTTTTAGAAGCCTTGCTAAAAAAATGGAGCTAAAAGAGTACCCAGATATTGATAAGGAAACCTTCTTTAGAAATGCTTTAAAACCTCTTATGGATAAGGCTAATGTTACCTATGAATACTTAAAGGAGAATTACTTCGCCCTAGAAGGGGAAGAAATACCTTGGAAAGATGGAAAGTTTGACACACCGTCGGGGAAATATGAACTTTACTCTGAAAATGCTGAAAATCTAGGATTAAGTCCAATACCAGAGTATATACCTATAAAGGAAAGGGATGAAAACTATTCACTAAGGTTATTGACACCTCATCCGAAAAATTCACTTCATTCCCAGCATTTTGCCTTTGAAGAAGAAAAACCAAAAGCTTATATAAGCGAAAACACATTAAAGCAGCAAGGCTTTGAAAATAACCAATTAGTAAAAGTAAAGTCAAAGTACGGTGAAATAGAGGCATATCTACTTATAAGCGATATTGTAGGGGAAAATATAATTATGATCTATGAAGGTATGTGGCATAAAAGTGGCTCAGTAAATATGCTAACAACTGATGAAGTAAGTGATATAGGGGATCAAGCCGCATACTATGAGAGTTTTTGTAGATTAGAAAGTAGCAAGTAAAACCTTTTCGTTAGCAACCATTTAATGGACAATCTAAGGAGGTTTGTGATGAAGAACAAAGTACTAATTAAAAATGCAAGAGCAATTGTAACATGTGATTATTTAGATCAAGTATTCTATGATTCGGATATACTTATTGAAGGACCTGAGATAAAAGAAATCGGAAAGAACTTAAAGGCTGAAGGTGCAAAAGTAATTAATGGAAAGAATAAATTTATTTACCCAGGGTTAATTAACACACATCATCACTTCTTTCAAACATTTGTTAGAAATATGATTTCCATCGATTATCCCAATATGTTAGTTGTAGATTGGCTAAGTAAAATATATCCGATTTTTGAAAAAATTAATTCTGATGTTATTTACTATTCATCACTTACAGCAATGAGCGATTTAATTAAACATGGTTGTACTTGTGCATTTGACCATCAATATTGTTATACAAAGGTAGCGGGCAAAGAATTGGTTGATCGTCAAATGGAAGCTGCTGATAAGCTCGGAATCAGGTATCATGCTGGAAGGGGTACCAATACATTACCGAAAAGTGAGGGAAGTACTATACCGGATGGAATGCTTGAAACCACAGATGAGTTCATTTCGGACTGTGAACGAATAATTGATTTGTATCATGATCCAAAACCTTTTTCTATGAACCAAATTGTTGTTGCTCCCTGCCAACCTATTAATAGCTATCCTGAGACATTTATTGAGTCTGTGGCCTTAGCTAGGAACAAGAAAGTCCACTTACACACACACTTATATGAAGGGGATAGAAGCATAATGTTAGGACGTTGGGGTAAGACAACCTTAGAATGGGCCGAGGAGATTGGATTTGTTGGGTCAGACGTATGGTTTGCTCATAGCTGGGAAATTAAGTTTGATGAATATAAGACTATAGCTAGGACAGGTACTGGAATTTCACATTGTCCTGCACCAGCTATTTTAGGCGGGTTCCCAATATTAGACATTAAAGCAATGCAAAAAGAAGGAATTCTGATTAGTCTTGGGGTAGATGGATCTTCTACAAATGATAGTTCAAATCTTTTGGATTCATTACGAATGGCCTATATAATGCAAGCATACCACAGTAAAAGTCGTGGTGGATGTGTTTCCCCATATGAAATGCTTAAAGTTGCAACAATAAATGGTGCCAAAACTCTGGGTCGCAATGACCTAGGATCCATTGAAATAGGTAAGGCAGCTGATTTATTTATGATAGATACTAGTGTGCTGGAATTAGCCGGTGCTCTCCACGACCCTAAGAATTTAATTGCCAGTGCTGGTGTAACAGGACCTGTTTGGCTTACAATGATTAATGGAAAAGTTGTTTATGAAGATGGACATTTAGTTGGAGTCGATGAGTATACATTAGCAGAAAAAGGAGAAGAAGTTTGTACTAAAGTACTTAGAAATGAGTTTAAAGAATACTTTTAAATAAAAAAGAGCAAGCTAAGCTACATTAATATGAAGAGAGCAATTAAGGCAGAGCTGTTGTAAACGTTTGATATTTAGGATATCATTTAAAGTATATTGAACGTAACTAAACTATTCAAAAACGGTTTTGTAAAACTTAACGAAAATGATGTGGATAATATTTATTATCTAATATTATAGGAGAATATACTTGGAGGAGGAAGATAATGAGTACTATGGAATATAAAGCAGCAGAACAATTAGTAATAAAGCAGGAAGAAATGCTTCAGTTTGAACATTTTAATAACCAAGACGCCTGGGAACTAGGACAACTTGTAGTAGAGGAAATACATAAGAATGGTATTGAATTGGCGGT
>NZ_JAENWL010000438.1 GCF_016650095.1 Clostridium sp.
CGTTAGTGACTTTTGTCTTCCAATTTTTATATTATATATAAGTAACTTCTAATGGATTTCTATCAACTAACTTCTTGTAGGTATACTTAGGATACCCAACCATAACAGCACCTGTTATAATTTTCCCTTCTGGAATATTAAATAATTTAGGCAGTGTAGAACCCTTGATGGATGCACAATACTCAAAAAATCCAGCCCAACAAGTTCCAAGTCCTAGTGATGGAGCAAATAATTCTAGATAAGTCAAACAAGAAATAGAATTACCCCTGGCGCCAGAAAAGTCTTTGTCCGCTAAAGTTATGATTAAGTTTGGAGCACCTCGCAAAATCGTATCAACTCCATCTTCCTTGTAACTCCTGATTAATCCTTTTAATGCATCCTTTAATGGAGATTTTTCTATCATCGCAATAGTAAGTTCAACAGCTTTTTCAACTAATTTCTTGTCCTCAACTACCACAAATGATATGCCTTGACTATTGCTTCCGGTAGGCGCTAACCTTGCGATATTAACTAATTTAGTTAATTTTTCTCTTGATACAGATTTATCCGTATAATTTCTTATAGAACGGCGTGCCCTTAGGAAATGCTCCGCCTGCTCTTCATCTAATTTAAGAAAATCTTTTACATTAACTTGTTTACTTATTGGTGTTTTGCTATTATCTATAGCACCAGTTGGGCATACAGCAACACAATGTCCACATGCAATGCAAGTGGTATTTGCTAATTCTTCTGGTACCTTTTCTCCCATCTTTAGAACACCTGCTGGACATTCCTTAATACATTGTTCGCATTTAATACATTTTTTTTCATTTACAGTTATAAGATCCATTCTATTCATCCCCTTGTTAAAATTAAGTTTTAGCTGCATAACAAAAAATATAATGGCTAAGCACTAATTGCCTATCCATTCATAATTAAATTTCTCATAATAATTTAATGCTATTTTTACAAAGCTCCACTATATATTCTACTATATATTCCTCACTTTGACTATGAATTAATTATCTTCACGAGATATACAATCGGATCTCCTTTTGATTATACTTTTATGGTTCATTTTTGTCACCTTCATACTTTTTACTATTTATTTCTTCAAAAATATTATTATTTTGCTCTTGGTTTGTTTGGGTGTTTATATAATTGCCAACTACTGCTTTCAACTGAGATATTTCACTCATTAGCTTCAGGAATTCCTCTTGTGTCAAAGGTTTTTTATTATCTTTTAACTCATAACCTATCTGTCCACTTACTTCAATTGTTGCATACTTAACATCTTCTATCGAGGATATTCCAGCCAGTCTCAAACGGATTTCAAGTTTATCAATTGACAATCTTATTTTTCTTAGATTCTTAATGATTGGTTCACCATTCTCTATAACCATAACAGCTTTACCTGAAAATATGGTTTCCAAAAAATCCACTTTAACTTCTATATATTCAGTGATCATCATTAATAACGTTAGTATAAATGCTACTAGAAATGTAATTAGGAGCCCCTTTCCAGCTACAGGCTGGATGAGTAAAGATCCTAGTCCAATCATTACAATAGTTTGAGAAATACTCATTTGAGAAAGTGATTTTCTCCCGCCTACCCTTATAATAAAAGTTCCTACGATAAATATAAGAATTGTTTGCCAAATCCAATTTAATTCCATGCTTTCAGCTCCTTAAGTTGTAAATTTATACTCCTACACTTGCGTTAGGTATAATAACGTTAAATAATATTAATGAAAGAATTACTTTTCCTATTATTTAGTATCACAAATTTGAAACTAATTATACTTATAGAAAAATATAAGAAATATTTATAAAGTAACTCAAACTAATGGTATACTTAAATAAACATTTAGCGTCGCACTGGTATAAAATGGCAGCGGCACTCATCAATGAAAAGGAGATGTACTATGCATATTCAGCATGTGACCTTAATGGTCAACAACTTGGAAGAATCTATTGAGTTTTATGAGACAATTACAGAACTAACTATTTCCCGCCGCTTTAAAGCAGGATCTGGAGAAGTCGCATTTCTTACAAATGGCAGCGGAGAAACTGAGATTGAATTTGTCTGCATGCCACAAGGTCAGAAGTTTGAAGGCAAAGGTATGTTCATTTGCTTTGCGACGGATAAACTGGATGCAATGCATAAGCTTGCTCAGGACAGAGGTCTTAA
>NZ_JAENWL010000053.1 GCF_016650095.1 Clostridium sp.
ATTCATCACCTTCCCCTAACCCGCCTTTAAAAGAAGGTTTTATAATTTACTCGCAAATAAAAAGACAAACTATTTGAAATAGCCTGTCCAAGTTAAAAATTATTTAATTCTTCTTGCAGTAAGGTAATCACTTCTTGTCAATGCTGATACTTTAATAACATCACCAGTACTAGGTGCGTGAATATATGAATTATTGCCTACATACATTCCCACATGATGAGGATTTGACTGTGAACCAAAGAAAATCAAATCTCCTGGTTGCAAATTATCCCTAGATACATAGGATCCGTCTTTTATCTGTGTATATGTAGTTCTAGTTATTGAAACTCCGAAATGAGCATATACATATTGCATAAAACCAGAACAATCAAAATATGTAGGCCCTGCAGCACCCCATACATATGGTGTTCCTAAAAAATTACTTGCATAAGCAACTATCGAATTAGAGCTAAGTGATGCTGCTCCTCTAGATGGAGTATACTTAGGTGCATTGTCTTGTATTTTTTGTATTTGCTGCATAGTTTCATTTACAATTGCTTGTGCATCAGTAATCTTACCAGAGTACACTTGTTTTTGCTTATTAGCTTCTGCAATCAATACCTGTTGTTCTTCTTTCTTTTCTTTAAGCTTGTCTATTTTATTTTCGTTATCAGTTTTTAACAGGGTTAGCTTAGTTTTTTCCGTTTCAAGCGCAACTTTTTGCTCTTCAATTTTACTCTTCTTATCTGTTAATTCTCCAATAAGTTTATTATCATATCCAACAATTTTTTTAATGTTCTCAACTCTTGAGAGAAGATCTTCTAATCCACGGGAATCCAATAAAACTTCTAAATAGCTATCCACACCATTCATATACATGGTTCGCATTCTCTTATTAAATAAGTCTTCTTCCTCTTTAATATTATCTTGTGCAACTTGTATATCTTTTGTTGTTTTTTCTATCTGCTCTTTAGTTTCACCTATTTTAACTTTTACTTTATCCAATTCTATATAAATTTTTTCTATATCCGAATCCATTTTTTCAATAGAAATTTCTATCCCATCAACCTTGTTTTGTGCTTGCTTATAAGCATTTTTCTGTTGCTCAAGCTGATTTTTTTGACTTTTAAGTGTATCTGATAATGGCTCTGCCATTACATGCATACTTATTGTAGTAACCATTCCTATTGTTAACATTAATGATATTATTCTTTTGCGCATCCCAATTCCCCCATATCAAAATAAATGTATTTTAAACATTTTTAAATAACAAATTTATTATAACACTATTTTACAACAAATCTCAATGGGAAACATAGTTTTAATTGTAACTTTTTTTATTTGTATGGATAAATATGTATTATTTTACATTATTTTGAAATAGATGACCTCAGTTATGGAAGTATGAAATGTCATTAAATATTCAATGAATGCTTGTATATTTCTGATTTAGGCATAACCCTATCCTTTGCAACTTTTTTCATTGCATCTTTTTTACTCAATCCTTCATCCATATATTTTTGTATATGTTCTTCTATAGTTAGTGAATCCCATTTAGCTCTTTCATCTTTAACTATAGCTTCCTCACTCTTACCTGCAATTACTAATACATATTCACCTCTCGGAGAGTTCTGTTTATAATATTCTATAGCTTCTTCTAAAGTCAGCCTAATTATTTCTTCATATAGTTTTGTAAGTTCTCTACACATTGATATTTTTCTATTTCCTAAATTTTCATATAAAAATTCTAAAGTGTTTAAAATTCTGTGAGGAGCCTCGTACAAAATTAAAGTCTCACTTCTATTTAGCAAATCATCAATAATAGGCTTTCTTTCCTTATTCTCCCTAGGCAGAAAACCCCTAAATATAAATTTGGTAGTATCAAGGCCTGAATATACAAGTGCCGTAGTAATGGCTGTGGCTCCAGGTAACACCTCGAATCCTATATTCTGCTCTATGCATTTTAAAACTATAACACTTCCAGGATCTGAAATTCCTGGCGAGCCAGCATCACTAATTATAGCTATATTCTTACCTTCTTTTACTTGATTAATTATATTTTCACTTCTCCCTTGTTCATTATGTTGATGATAACTTATAAGCGGTTTTTTTATATTAAAATGATTTAAGAGTTTTAAACTATGCCTTGTATCTTCTGCCGCTATTATATCTACACTTTGTAACACTTCTAATGCTCTAAGTGTAATATCCTTTAAATTGCCTATGGGGGTTGGAACTAAGTATAATTTCCCTGCCATTCTTCTCACCCTTTACTATAATATTTGAATTATTTACTCAAGCTTTAAAAATCAATAAAGTTACTTAATTATATTAGATTGTATTTGAATTATACATATCGATAATTTCCTTTGTGTACCCTCCATCTTCAGTATGAACATAAAGAGGTGTCTCCCATTTTAAAAAGGTTCCCCCATCTCTTTGCCCTTCAATGAGTACAATGTTAGGCGCCTTGTTAACACTAGGATGAACCATTCTTATACGTTTAGGCTCAATTCTATGCTTTCTCATAGTGCATAAAATATCAACCAATCTATCTGGTCTATGTACCATATACATCCTTCCACTATCCTTAAGTAAAATTCTACATGCAATAATTACATCTTCTAATGTACAGCAAATCTCATGTCTCGCTATAGCATTTTTATCATCTAAACTGATTAATCCCGAATTATGTAGTTTATATGGTGGATTAACTGTAACAATGTCTACTCTAGGAATACTTTTAATAAGTTCTACATCCTTTAAGTCTCCACTTATAAATTTAATTTTATGTTCTAAATTATTATATTTAGCGGAACGATTTGCCATATCAACAAATTCTGATTGAATCTCCACACCAATTAGATCACTTGCATATGTTTTACCTGCTAATATGAAAGGAATTATACCTGTACCAGTGCATAAATCAACAACCTTAGCATTTTTTCTTACTTTAGCAAAATTAGCAAGTAGTACTGCGTCCACACCAAATCTAAACGCATTCTTTTTTTGAATAACATGGATACCCTTTAGTTGAAGATCATCTAAAGTTTCATCATTTCTTAAAAACTCCATTCTGTATCTCCTTTCTATAAAATTTACGTTTATCATATGCATATTAATAAAAGAATGACATCCCAGGTTACTATTTTATAATTCCTTCTATCATCCCTAGAAAAATACTCACTGCCAAAAGATCTGCAGCCCCACCTGGGCTTAAATTTTTCCTAACAAAATATTCATTAATATTCTCCAATTTTTCCTTTGCCTGAAATTGCTTCATTCCCCCAGCCTCTAAAAATTCTCTTGAAATAGCCTTAACCCTTATTAAACTGTCTATCCCACCTCTAATAATTACATTTGTATCTTCACCCTCGGCCATAAGATTTATTATAATCTCTAAAAATAAATCATTCATTGAGAATTGCTTATCAATAGCCCAATTTCTAATTATCTGTAATGCGCCCTTTTGCACTGTTATAAAACCACTCTCTATTTCCCCTCGTATTCCTTTATATCCGTATTCTTTATATAATCTTTCTCCATGAGTTAATGTTTTTATACTAGAAATATTCTTAAAATCTCTTAGCGTCAAATCTTTTGTAACCTTCTTAACTTCCTCAAAAACTACTTCCATAGAATAGTTTTGAAATCCATATTTTTTATAAATGTTACCTATAACTGCTGATAGTATTCCTACTGAAAAAATAATACCTTTATGAGTATTTACACCATTTGTAGCCAAAAACATTGCCTTTTCACATTGAATACCATGTACTCTTATTTTACTTAAAAGTTCAGTATTATCAGAGTCATCAAAACATAATCCTTCTAAAGCACATTGAAAAAAGCCTCTATATAATACGGAACTACTTGCCATAAAGGTAAAAAAGTCCATATCCTTATGAGACCCTGAGTTATCTCTATCCACGAGGCCTGGTTTAGGGGTAGTACTTACCTCATAAAGTATAGCCCTTTGTGCGAGAGATGCAATATGATTTGCTAATTCCTCTTTGTTTTTCAAATATCTCACCTTAATCTTTCATTGCTAGAATAACAATCTTAATATAATCTTTTAAATATTTCTTATTTCATACATTGCTATGACCTCTTCAGTATATGTTATTACTTAAAGTTTAAACTAAAATGCAAAAAAAAGCGAGTATTATTACTACATGCTCTATTATCACAATAACTACTATAATCAGTACGAGTATAATTGGTGCCATCATAGCTTTATTATATTAATCTTAATTTTATTGTTTTAGGTACAAATTGAATATTCTTTCCGCTTCACTAATGTAATTAATTATAAGACTACTAATAATAAACATTGTTGAATATATATTAATTATATAATAATCGATTTTAATGAGGTTAAAATGCAATTAATATTATATCCTTTTAAAAATATAGTTTTCAATAAAAATTCAGTGTTATTAGATGCATCTTTCCTGCTCAGCTTAATATATGATGATGATGTTAAGCATAGTGATTGTCTATCATGTTTAAAACAACTTTCTGAGGGGAGTTGTGATTTCTACACTACCAGTATCATATCTGCCGAAGTTTTAAATAAAATACTTTATAAATTATTCATTAGTGACATTCAATGTAAAATAACCAACAATAGTCCCTACAACTCAAATGACAACATTAGATCCATAACAAATAGCTTTAGCCGCCATGATACAAAAATATTAAAGGAAAAGAAAAAAGACAGACTTATTCACATTCCATATAAAAGATATTTTGATAATATTTCTAAGAATTCTATGAAAAGAAACTTACTTAATATCTATTACAGTAAGTCCGTAGAAATAATTTCAGAGCTAGAAAAAATCATTAATATAAAATACCTAAACATTTCCGAAGAATGTGTATCTCTAGTTAAAAGTTTTATGTGTGAAAATTTATTATCTGTGAATGATGCTTTTCATCTAGCTACTGCCCAGAATAATAATATAGATTTTTTACTTACTTTGGATGGTGATTTTATTTTTGCGGAAAGTAGTCAAATAAAAATACTTAAAATTTAATTCTTTTCCTCTAAGGTAGTAAAATCAACTTGATAACTTGTTTTCGGACATTTATAGCATAAAAAAGAAGTGAAATTTTGACTATCTCAAAACTCACTTCTTTCTTATAGCTATTATTTAGGAATACTAAGGAGTGCTCCCTCTTTGATAGCATTCTCATCTATAATTTTATTTGTTTCTTTCAACATGTCTATAGCTTGTTTTACACCATATGAAGGCATATTGCTTTTAGCAATTGATGTCAATGTATCTTGTTTTTGAACAGTGTATTCATTCATCTTTGCTTCTGAAATTACAGCCTTTGAAGTTTCGTTTACTTTTTCATAAGGAATGACTATCTTTTGACCTTCTGAAATCTTAAAAGATTCATCTATACTATTTCTATTTTTAATAAATTCGACGATTTTACTCTGTTCATGACTAGGCATATATGCTTTTACTATACTATACACTGTATCATTCTTTTTAACAGTATATATCCCAACACTAGTTTTATCATTTATAAAAGCTGTATCCATTTCATTAGTGCTTTCCACTTGATTATCCTCAACTTCGTTTGGCACCTCACTTGGATTTAGGTTATTTTCTTCATTCCCATTTGTTAATGCCTCATTATTGTCTATAGGTATTGAATTTCCACTTTGCACTATACTAGCATCTGGTAATTTCACATTAGAAGCACTTTCTCGTCCTCCGATAAATCTTACAGCTAAAAATACTCCTAAGATTACTACAGCTATAGTAGATATGCTAATTATTCCTTTTTTCATTGTCATATTTAAAACCCCTTTCATATTTATTAAACAATATTTTATATTTAAATTATTGACATAATATAGAAATTTATACATGTAATAATTTTATATATATTGAAATAATCCAAATTTAATTTTTACAAAAGCTATTTACATTTTGTGGGTTTTACAACATAAGCAAAATAGGCTGTTAACCTATAAATATAAGTTAACAGCCTTTATATATTAATTTGTTTCAGTTGCTTATTTACTACTTTCTTTCTATTTGATTCTTGACTTCTTCACTTGTCATTCCAGTTGCATTGATAATTGAAGTTTTTGATATAGTATCCTCTACTCCCATAATATTTTGATTTTCACCTGTAACAATAACTGCATCATACCTATTTAAAAAATTACCTGCATTTTTTTTTCTATTATCAAATTCTTTAACTGTATATCCTTCTTCACATAAGTAATCCTTAACTTCCTTTAAGCCCTTTTGTACTGCTATTTTTTTCATATTTTACGCCTCCCTTTAAAATTATTATCTCCAAATTAAAAAAGTGTATTCAAATAAAGTCATTCGAGCTTTACTTTTAACCAAAACAGATAAAAAACCAGAGAAAGCTCTATAATGTATCTTATAGCTTTCCCTGGTTTTATTTTATATAACTGTATACCCGGCTTCTTCGATTGACTCAATTAAATTATCCAATGAGACAAAATAATCATCATATATTATTTCTACTTCTTTACTTTCACTATTTAATTGGCAAGCAATTACTCCTTGATTATTTGATATTGCTGAATTTACATTACTAATATCATCTGAAGTACTCATATTACATACTTTAATAACTGACTTCATCTTTACCCCCCCTAGTTATCTTTAAGTAATTCTTTTACTATATATGAATCTTCTCCATTTCCAGCTAACTCTAATTTAATATCCTCCACCTTTACAGCATCTTCATAACTTCCAGCAATTAATGTTAAATCTTCGATTTTGACCTCTACTATCTCTTCATCACTACCATTAAGTTTTATCTTTATTTTTACAGCTTCTTTTACAACACTATTCCCGATAACATCCGCTCTTCCATAAGGCGTATCTACTACTGATCCTAAAGTGGGTAAAGTTCTTCTTATTCGCTCGTAAGTATCCTGCTCATAGTTTAAGCAACACATAAGTCTCCCGCAAATACCTGAAATTTTTGTAGGATTTAATGATAAATTTTGTTCTTTGGCCATTTTTATAGACACTGGTGCAAATTCTCCTAAAAAAGTTGAACAACACATGGGCCTACCACATGGTCCAAGCCCACCTATCATTTTTGCCTCATCCCTAACTCCTATTTGTCTAAGTTCTATTCTGGTTCTAAATACCGCCGCTAAATCCTTTACAAGTTCCCTAAAATCCACTCTTCCATCAGCGGTAAAGTAAAATATAACTTTATTATTATCAAAAGTATACTCCACATCTATGAGTTTCATATCAAGATCATGTTTATGTATCTTTTCTAAACATACTTCATACGCTTCTTTTTCTTTTCTTTTATTTTCTGTATCTTTTTCTGCATCTACCTCTGTAGCCCTTCTTATAACACATTTAAGAGGAGATACTATATCATCTTCTCTTATTTCCTTTATACCAATGACACATTCTCCAAATTCAATCCCCCTTACCGTTTCAACAATAACCATATTGCCCTTTTCAATTTCTATATTGTTTGGACTAAAATAATATATTTTACCAGCTTTTTTAAATCTCACTCCTATTACTGTAACCATTTTAAACCTCCTGCATTTTAAGTAGCATTACTTCAAACGCTAACCCTGGGTTAACATTCCTATCTAAATTTTCTCTAGTATCATTTATTATATTTATAATACCATTTAATTTGTTAAATGAAAATATATTAGCTAATTCTTTTATACTTAATAACTTATCAATGTTAATAATTAATTTTTTTTCTTCAATTTCTTTATATATTATAGTATCCCTAATATATGAAAGAAATGCAGTTAATATTTCTTCAAAACTTTCTTTTTGATTAGATAACTTTTTTTCATATTTAATTAATTCTTCAGTTCTAACGCTACCAAGCTTAAGCAATATTTCCAAGGTAATATCACGAATTTCCTTGAAATTATTATCACTAAGAAATTTTTCAGCCTTTCCTGGTATTCCATCACTGAAAGCAACAATAACTTTGATCTCATCTATTGGTAAATCAGAATAGTTTATTTTTAAAAACTCTTCCATCTCATCTACATTTAAGTTCTTTAGTTTATGTATTTGACATCTTGATTTTATTGTATCCAATATGACTTCTAGATTTTCACATAATAAAAATATAGTAACATTTTTAGGTGGTTCCTCAATTGTTTTTAAAAAAGCATTTTGAGCTTGCACTGTCATTTTATCCGCGTGGTAAATAATAATAACTTTTTTATCCCCTTCATAGGGTTTTTTGTTAATTTCTTCAATCAAAGTTCTTATAGAATTAACACCAATTGTGCTTTTATTTTTTTCCATTCTCCATTCCACTAAATCAACATATTGCCTATCCAGATTCTTTCCTAAAATCTTAAATCCTATATTCCTAGCTAGTTCGCTCTTGCCTATTCCATTTTCTCCAACTAACAGATGAGCATGTGATAACTTATCTAATTTTATAGCTTTACTTATTTGATTCTTTATACTATTATGGCCTATTATGCTCTCAAAACTCATTTTAGTCCTCCATACAGAGAAGCAAGTATAGGTTTATATACTTGCTTCTAATTAGTTATACCTTTATATACTTATCTACGTCAACTACAAATACATTTGCTCCGCCTACGTCCACTTCAATAGGAAATGGCATGTATACTCCAGTCGATCCCGCCACAGGTGAAGGTGAGGATATTATTTGCTTTCTTTCTTTACATACCGCTTCAATAATAGTTAAAACTTCATCTACCTTTTCCTTCTCTACACCTATTAGTAATGTTGTATTTCCTGATTTTAAGAATCCACCCGTAGTAGCTAGTTTTGTAACCCTAAAACCCTTATCTGTTATTTCCTCAATTAAATCATTTGCATCATCATCTTGTACTATTGCAATAACTAACTTCATTTAATCCCATCCTCCTTATAATCTTATTTTTTTAATCACTTTTATTATATCTTTATGTATTTCATTAGCATTTCTATTTCCATCTATTACTTCTATTTTACCATATATTTTACAAATGTCTAAGTAACCTTCAAAAACTTTTTTATGAAATTCATTTCCACTGTTTTCTAAACGATCTAAAGTTCCTTGCATTTTCTTTCTCTTTAATCCTTCTTCATAAGGAATGGTAATCATAAATGTTAAATCTGCCTCGAGTCCATCAAGCGCTGCTTCGTTAATACTCTTTATTCGATCCATTCCCAGTCCGCGCCCAATTCCTTGATACACCATTGAAGAATAAACAAAACGATCACATATAACCATCTTACCCGCCCTTAATGCAGGCTTTATAACCTCAGAAACTAGTTGTGCACGAGACGCGGCGTAGAGTAACGCTTCACATATATAACTCATACCAGAATTAGCATTGTCGAGTATTATGTCCCTTACTTTTTCACTGATTTCTGTACCTCCTGGTTCTCTTGTTCTTACTACTTCATACCCTAATTCTTTTAAATGCTTTTCTAATAACTCTATTTGAGTAGTTTTCCCTGAACCATCTGGGCCTTCTAATGCTATTAGCATCCCTCTTTCCATGTAATCCCCTCCACCTTTTGTACATATAAAAATACAAATAATATTATTATATTTCTACCGTTGCTACTTTTCCCTCATTAATTCCAAGCACTGTTACATTGCTACACAAGTAATATTCTATGATAGCTATTGTATTCTCATCTAACCTTTCTCCAGGCATTATAATAGGTATTCCTGGCGGATATGGAACTATTGCTACTGCACTTATCCTACCACCTGAATTACTTAGTTCTACCATAGTTTTTTCTCTATCCATTACTTCATATGGACACATAATTGGCATTGGAATATCACAATCCACAAGCCCCACATATTGCTCCTTTAAAGTGTTCATATCACAGTTTTTCAGAGCCACGTATAACTTCTCAAAATCTTGCTCCTTATTAAAGGGAGTGAATATTAAAACTACATTTCTACTATCACTCATCTCAGCTTGAATTTTGTTTACTCTTAAATATTGTAATAACTTATGTCCACTGTAACCTTTAGGTACATTTATTATATACCTAGTTAAATCCATAGTATAATTATTATCATCCTTAGTACAATTTGCTGATAACTCCCTTAAATCTTCCTTACCCAAAATATAAACTTTACCCAGATCATTAATTTTGGCTTTATTAAACTCACATATTTTAATTAACTCTTCATAGTCATTTTGCCCATGCTCTTGGATATAAAATCTTGCATAATCCATTGAACACAAAAACATGTATGATGGACTTGTACTCAAAAAAGCACTTACATAGAAATCTACTTTTCTAATATCAACACCTGTTCCTACATGCAAAAAAGCAGTTTGGGTTAGGCTTGGTAACGTTTTATGGGCACTCATAACTACCATATTCGCTCCAAGCTTTATAGGATTTTCAGGTAATAATTTAGAAGCACCAAAATGTGCACCATGAGCAGCATCTACTAATACCTTCATATCATAATTTCTAGCTATTTCAATAACATAAGGTAAATCAAAACATATACCATAATAATTTGGATAAGTAACAATAATACCTTTAGCGTCTTTGTTTTCATTTATTAAACATAAAAGATGCTCCTTATCTAAGGGAAAAGGAGCATCATATTTAGAATGAATCTTATTTTTAATGTATACTGGTTTTAATTTCCTCATAATAATAGCATTTGATATCGAACGATGACAATTTCTTTCTACAATAATCTTATCACCTTCATCAAAAGCTGAAAAAATCATAGCTAAATTTCCACTAGTACTACCGTTTACTAGAAAATAGGATTTAATACTTCCGTAGTATTCACTCAATAACTGTTGAGATTCTTTTATTATTCCTTCTGCATAATGAAGATTATCAAGTCCATCAACCTCAGTAATATCTCCTTTTATAAGATTTTCATAAAGCTCTTTGCCTTGCACCGTTTCTAAAAAGCCGAGTCCCCCCTTATGCCCCGGTGTACAAAAGGAAATATTTTTTTCTTTTATATATTTTAACACTCCATCTACAAGTGGTAATCCTGACAATCTTTAGTCACTCCTCTTGGTATAAACTGCACCAAAGTCTTTCTAATACAGTTCTTATAATATTCATAAAAATCAGTATCGGCCTTTGCTTCTATAATTCTTCCTTCGCAATTATTACAAATGCCTCTACCATTTATTATTATACCACCATTTAGAGGCTTTCTACATATAATACATTTTTCTTTTTTCATAATTTCCCCCTTAAAGCTGCTCACTTAATTCGTTACCATGATGTCATTAAATCATCATCTGCGAAGCGCTACAATATTGTCAGCTTCAGAATCTGATTTACCTCCTTGGTAGACCTCAGGAGAGATAACAATTATATAAGTTATAAACTTATATTCTCAAATGTTGTTAAAACTACCTAAAGTATAGTCTCTTATATTATATTTTATTCAACTAAGTGCCATTTCTTATTTTGTCCACATAATAATTCAAAATATATTTATCTACATTTTAAGCCATAACTTGCTATATAAAATTATTATTTGACTTTTAAAAATTTCATTTGCAAACATCAATATATTTCTATTTCTTAGGTTATACTAAATATATTAATAATGATGCAAATTTCGAGAGGAGAATAGTCTATGAAACAAGAAATTATAAGTTATATTAGTAGCATAAAAGAAGATATATATAATTTATCAAATTACCTTTATACTAATCCAGAAACAAGTTATAAAGAATATAAAGGTTGTTCTTATATAGTAAATATGTTAAAATCTCATGATTTTGAAATACAAGAAAACTATTGTAACATTCCTACTTCTTTTTACGCTCAATATGGAAATGGTCATCCTAAGATATGTTATATATGCAAATACACATCTACAGACACTGTAGCTCATATTTTCGGCAATAACGTGAATGCTAGCATTTCTATTGCTGCAGCACTCGGTTTATCAAAAGTAATATCTAAAAGTGGTGGTTGTGTAATTGTACTAGGATGCCCAGGTGAGTATGCAAATGGAGCAGAATTGACCCTCACAAAAGAAAAATGTTTGGAAGATCTAGATGTTATCATTGCCCCTCACTGTGATATAAGCAGTGCTGAAAGTGGAACCTCCATGGCTACAATTCCAATTAAATTTGAATATCTTCAAAATATTGATAATAAGAATAAAATGATTAGCAATTTTTCATCTTTAGATGGTTATTTGTTTATACTTAATACAGTGAGTCAATTGTTGAAAGGTTTAAATAACGATTTTTCTATCGATACTGTTTCAATAAAAAATGCCTCTTCTTACACCAATTCACATTGCAAATCAGAGGCTAAATTTTATTTGAGGTCTACTAAATTAACTGAAGCTAAAATAATAGAAAAAACTATTGTAGATTTGGTTCAGTCAATGCCTCAAATAATGAATATCCCTAGAGAATTTAACCTATTTGAATTACCTTCTGAAGAACTTTTGACTAATAAATCACTATCAAGAATATTTACACATAACTTAAAAGAATGCGGCATTATAGACATTGCTCCTTCTAAAAATGCTTTATATGGTTTAGGTATAGGGTCTATAAGTCATATTACTCCATGCATATATCCATCCATTGCTATTACAGAAAATCCCTTGATAAGTTGCCCATCAACTTTGTTTGCACTAGAAACTCAAACAGACTTCTGTAAAGGTAATATGATAAAAGCCGCAGAAGCTCTGGCCATAACAGGTCTAGACATTATTGAAAAACAAGATTTATTAAAAGAAATTAGACTTGAATTAAATTAGTTCAACAACAAAATCTTATTACTACTTTCACATAAAAAAGAAGTATAATCTTAATTCGATTATACTTCTTTTTCATATATCTATATGCTTATTGTTTTAAATATTGGTTTCTCTTTTGCTAACTTAATTTTATTCATAAGACCATCACTCGGTTCAAAATAAAACTTTTTGAATTTATCTCCTACTTTATATACACAGCAAAGCTTACTTCCAGTAAATGTAGAGCAAATATACTTTTTACTGCTACTAATATGGATCTGTGCATTGCAATTATTATATTTACCAATAAACTCTATATTCTTTAATTTAATATCTTCTAATATTGTAACCTCTTCGCCTCTTATTTTATGAATAATGAACTGATCTGCCACAATTGAATACTTATACTTAACCTTACATTTTGAAAACTCAACATAACAAAGAGCAATCATTAGTATACTAAAAAACATAGTTACAAATTTTTTCATATTTATACTACCAATACTTATCTTAGGTAATAAGTCTGATAGGCATATAAATGCAATAAGCGTAATAAACAAGATTACCATAGCTGGAAACTTTTTTCTTTGAACCATCTCTTTATACATGAAATCCTAGACCCCCTAAAATAATTTAAAATGTTAGCATTAATAGTTTTGTGCAACATATGTGATTATACTAGGATTTCATATATTAATCTACTTGTACTAAGTTCCTTATAGCATGTCTACACATAGTATATTCGTTTATATACTGTCCATAGTAATCTATATGCATCAACATATGTATTTCTCCGTTTATCTCTACATTCCTAACTTTTTGAAAAAAGTTTTTCATATTTAACTTGTTTATAAATGCTATAAACATAAATCGACCATAGCTAAAATAAACGAAATTTATAATTTAGCATAACGAATAAATCTAGTAGGTAAAAATTGAAATAAATTTCCTCCTTCTTACATATATCTAGCTTTCAAAAACTTGTACATGCTCTAATTCATATTTATTTATTAATTTTTCAGTCATCGGTTCACTATAAATACTGGACGTAAAAAAGCACTTCGTAATATATACAAAGTGCTTGGAGGCGCCACCCGGATTTGAACCGGGGAATAAAGGTTTTGCAGACCTTGACCTTACCGCTTGGCTATAGCGCCATAAACTTGGTGGCTAGACCAGGAATCGAACCAGGGACACGAGGATTTTCAGTCCTCTGCTCTACCGACTGAGCTATCCAGCCACATTACCTAGCGACGACCTACTCTCCCACAAAGTTACCCCTGCAGTACCATTGGCGCATTGAA
>NZ_JAENWL010000032.1 GCF_016650095.1 Clostridium sp.
AATCCTAAAAGAACGGATTTAATTGAAAAATTTAAGCATATAAATATTCCAATATTCACTATTCAAGAGTTAAAGGAAAAAATCGAAAGTGTTGTAGGAGTTCCTGATAAGATTGAATACGATGAAAAAGTAATTGCAATATTTGAGTATAGGGATGGAAGTATTATTGATGTGGTAAGAAAAGTTAAGTAGTAAATATATATCAAAAAAGCTCTGGGAGCAAAAAACCAGAGCTTTTTTGATTATCCTTATCTACATATATAATTACAAAGACCTTATTCTTCGAATTCTAGTGCTTCCACTTAAAGACAATAATAATTGTGATGGAATATAAAAAAACCAGATTAGATAAAATGTTATTTGATGAAAACTGCTCATGAAGTAACCTGTTAAAGTGAAATGTGCAGTTATAGCCGATAAAGCTACACATATATCACATATAAGAAAAAGTATCATACCGAAGACTACCATATATTTACTAGGTGAAGGATATAAATTATTTTTCCAGGCTTTTATAGCTTTAATAACACTATTAATCAAACATATTGAATAAAATAGTGAAACAGGTAACAACACGTTAATCCCCTCAATAAATAAACTAACTATAACATATGAGAATATTATGCATTGAGAAATAATAAAAAATTTTAAAAGTATTGAATTCCGCTTTTTAGTAGTATACCTAACAGAATATATAATTTGTACCACTGAAAATAAAGCTACACCTAAAATATAAAAATCAAAGATGACTAGACATAAATCTGCAATGACAGTTATAAACATTGCCAATCGAAGTAATAATATGTCTCTACGATTAACTGTATTAGTACCTGTATGCATAAGTAGATTTTTAGTAGATATTATGGATAACAGAAAACAAAGTAATATGCATAAATATTTTATATACTTAGAATAGTTTATATACTTAGAATCAATGAAGATTTTCGTATTATAAAAATCCATATATAAAAAGAAAATGTACAAAATTAATACTATTACCACTACTACCTCAGTTATTAAACTATAAGAATTTCTATTTTTCATTACAAAATCACCACTTAATAAATTTTACATTAAAAATGTTTCAATCATAATATATTATCCTAAGAATAGGATTATATACCATTCTCCTCTATTCTACTATTTATTGTAACATTTCACACAATTTATTTCCATACTGGATAAGTGCATAAAGTAAATTACTCTTACTATTCCATTCGAAAAACGAAGAGTCCAGCACACAATTCATTTTGAACTGTGTGCTAGACTCTAAAAACAGATTGTGTCTTTATTTTCCAAGTTTACTTTCATAAATCGGAGAAATTACCTTTAAAAATTTTCTCTCATATAAATTCCAATCCGCGAGGATTGCTTTCGCCTTAGAACTTTTAGTATACTTATAATGTGTTTCAATAAGTTTTTTCACTACTTCTGTATCCTTATTTTCTAGAGGCTTTATCTCAACAATTTGTGTATTACACTTATCATAAAAATCGCCGGCCTCATCTAATACATAAGCTATACCACCACTCATTCCAGCACCAAAGTTTTTACCAACAGATCCAAGTATAACTACAATTCCTCCAGTCATATACTCACAACCATGATCACCAATTCCTTCAACAACAGCTGTGGCACCACTATTTCTGACACAAAATCTTTCACCTACCCTACCTTGAATATATACTTCTCCAGATGTTGCCCCATATAATAATGTATTTCCTGCAATTGTGTTTTCATGGGGAATAAATGTTGATTCCTTTAGGGGTACAAGAATAATTTTTCCGCCCGATAATCCCTTACCCAAATAATCATTTGACTCGCCCTCAAGAATTAATTTTAGACCTTTTACTGCAAAAGCTCCAAAGCTTTGACCTGCTGAGCCCTTAAAATTTAATGTAATAGTATCTTCTGGAAGTCCCTCATCTCCGTAAATTTTGGCCACCGCTCCGCTTAGCATTGTTCCAACAGCTCTAAATGTGTTTTTCACATTAAAACTTCCCGAAACCTTCACTCTTTTTTCTAAGGCATCCTTTGCGAGTTTAATTAACTCTTTATCAAGTACGTTATTTATTTTATGTTTCTGAGCCATTACACATTTGCCTATAATACGTGATGGCAATTCTGGTTTATATAGTACAGGAGATAAATCTAAGCCATTTAGTTTGTCCTTTTTTAGTTCATTTACTTCTAAAAAATCAACTCTACCAATTATCTCATCAATTGTTTTTACTCCAAGCTCTGCCATTATCTCACGAACTTCTTTTGCAATAAAAGTTAAATAGTTAATTAGATGTTCAGGCGTGCCTTTAAATCTTGCGCGAAGCTTTGGATCTTGCGTTGCGATTCCAACTGCACATCTGTTTTTGTTACATTGTCTACACATAACGCACCCTAATGATATTAGCGCAGTAGTTGCAAATCCATATTCCTCTGCACCAAGTAGTGCTGCTATCACAACGTCCCGCCCTGATTTTAACTTTCCATCCACTTGCAAAGTAATTCTACTTCTCAAATTATTTAATAATAATGTCTGTTGCGTTTCTGCGAGGCCAAGTTCCCATGGAAGTCCTACATATTTCATTGAACTAATTGCCGATGCCCCTGTACCTCCATCATGTCCACTTATCATTACAACATCTGCATAGCCTTTTGCCACTCCTGCTGCAACGGTTCCAACACCTGCTTCTGCTACTAGCTTTACACCAATTCTCGCCTTAGGGTTAACATTTTTCAAATCAAATACTAATTGTGCTAAGTCCTCTATTGAATAAATATCATGGTGTGGCGGAGGAGAAATTAAATCTATTCCTGCAATTGAATGACGAACCTTTGCTATTTCTTCTGTAACCTTACCTCCAGGTAAATGCCCACCCTCTCCTGGTTTAGCACCTTGTGCCACTTTAATTTGTATTTCTTCACAATTAACAAGATAGTTAGTGGTTACCCCAAATCTTCCTGATGCAATTTGCTTTACGCGGCTTATAGGATTATCTCCATTTTCACGCAGCTTATATCTGCTTGAATCTTCTCCTCCTTCACCAGAATTACTTGTTCCTCCAATTCTATTCATTGCAATTGCCAAGGTCTCATGAGCTTCCTTACTTATTGAGCCAAAAGACATACCTGAAATTATAAATCTCTTCATAATATTATCTACTGATTCAACTTGATCTATAGCAATACTATTTCTCTGCTTAAATTTTAATAAACCACGTATAGTTGATATTTTTTCATTTTCTTCATTTATCAGCTGAATATACTCTTTATAAATCTTATAGTCATTTCCTAGGGATGCCTTTCTAAGTTTTCGTGCAACCTCGGAATTCAAACTATGATACTCACCTTCTGGTTTATAAAATATGTCTTCACTACCATCTAAGCCTTTTTCTAAATTGCTTATATTTTCATAAGCTGATGACTGTCTTTGAAGCACTTCTTTTTCTATATCACTTAAGCTTATCCCCGAAATTCTTGATGGTGTTCCATTAAAATACTCCTCAATTACCTCTTTATTTATACCCATGCTCTGAAATATTTGAGCACCATTATAACTTTGAAGTGTTGATATTCCCATTCGTGATAGGATTTTTAGAAGTCCTACGGAAATAGCTGTGCTGTAATTTTCAAACCCTTCCTTTAAACTATTAGTGCTTTTAATATACTTTTTGTTTTCTATAAGGTTTCCAATAATCTCATATACCATATATGGATTAATTGCCTTTGCTCCATATCCAACTAGGAGCGCAACATGCATTACATCCCTGACATCTCCTGCCTCTACAATAAGATCCACAGCCGTTCTTAATTTCTTTTGTACTAAATGATGATGTACAGCACTTAAAGCGAGTAAGCTTGGGATAGGTGCATTATATCTTCCTGCATTTCTATCACTTAAGACTAAAAGATTATAACCTTCTATTACACTTTCTTCAGCTCGCGAGCAGAGATGTCTTAAAGCCTCCTTTAAACCATTTTCATGATCTATTTCAAATGTCATTGGAATAGTTATAGCTCTAAAATCATCCTCATTTAGATGCCTTATATCTTCTATTTCTTTATTAGTTAAAATAGGATGATTAAGTTCAATAAATTTACAATCTTTTTCTGTTTCTATTTCATCTAATAATTTCCCATGACTTCCAATAAACTGCACTAAAGACATAATTATTTCTTCTCGAATTGGGTCTATAGGAGGATTGGTAACTTGAGCAAAGTTCTGTTTAAAGTAATTAAATAGTAGCTGTGGTTTTTCTGATAAAACAGCTAACGGAATATCTATACCCATAGAACTAACTGGTTCTTCACTATTATCTACCAAATAAACAATTACTTTTTCTATTTCTTCCTGGGTAAATCCGAAAATTCGCTGCTTAAGCATTAATGTTTGATTTCTCATTTTTTTTACTTCATGATGCTGTTCTAAATCCTGAAGAGTTAATTTATTTCTCTTTATCCAAGCTCCAAATGGTTTTCTATTATATGCCGCAGCCTTAATTTCATCATCTGGTACTATTCTGCCGCCTTTAGTATCAATAAGGAGCATTTCCCCTGGCCTAACTCTACCTTTTTTAATTATTCTGCCAGGTTCAATTTCGACAGCACCAACTTCCGATGCCATAATAACTAAATTGTCCTTTGTTACTAAATAACGTGCAGGTCTTAAACCATTCCTGTCTAGGGTAACTCCTACTTTTACTCCGTCTGTAAAAATAATTGTGGCAGGCCCGTCCCAAGGTTCCATTGATCTGGCTAGATACTGATAATAAGCTCTTTTTTCTTTATCCATTTTAACATCATTCTGCCATGCTTCTGGTATAAGCATCATCATTGCATTCTCCATAGAATGTGCATTAGCTACAAAAAGCTCCAATGCGTTATCTAGTGAAGCAGAGTCACTACCACCTGGTTCAATTATAGGTAAAATTTTATTAAAATCTTCCTTGAAAATGTTAGAATGCATAACCCCTTCTCTAGCATTCATCCAATTAATATTTCCTCTTATTGTATTTATCTCACCATTATGAGCTAAAAACCTGAATGGCTGCGCCAGCTTCCATGCTGGAAATGTATTTGTACTGTATCTTTCGTGTACCACTGCAATCGAGGTCTTCACGGTTTCATCTTGCAGATCCAAATAGAACTCGTCAAGCATATAGCCTAGTATTAATCCTTTATAAATTATCGTACTACTAGATAAACTACATATATAAAAATTTTCAGTATATGGTCTTTTTAACTCTAAAAGAGTCGTTTGTATCCGCTTTCTTACAACTAAAAGCTTTCGTTCAAATTCATCACTACACTGATCACTTCTATCAATAAATATCTGCATAACTATAGGCCTTGTTGCCCTAGCCAATTCTCCACATGCAGACTCATTTACAGCCACCTCTCTCCAACCAAGAACCTTCTGATTTTCCTCTCTTAGTATTCTTTCAACTATTCCTTCGCAAAAGAGATGTGCATTGGGTTCTTGAGGTAAGAAAATCATACCTACAGCATAGTCACCATCATTTGGTAATTGTATATCTGATTTTTTAGTTTCTTTTCTAAAAAACTCGTGTGGGAGTTGCAACATAACCCCCGAACCATCACCAGTAGTAGCATCAGCCCCAACTGCGCCCCTGTGCTTTAAGTTTTTTAATATTTCTAATGATTGCTTTAATATATTATGAGTTTTAACGCCCTTTATATTTGCAACAAATCCAACTCCGCAATTATCTTTTTCCATATTTGGATCATATAACCCTTGTTTCTGAGGAAATCCATATCTAATCATAAAACTTCTCCTTCCGTTTATAGTTATTTTCTAACTATTTCCGATTAATATTTTAGAATAATTGCATAATTGTATTTTACAACTTTCATTTAGTGCAATTCTTTTTTATATTTTAATGATCATTATATCACGCTAATTCCTATTATTCAACAAAAATATCGAATTTTTTCTGACTTTTTATTGTCTTTCTAAGTTTATTAATGCAATTTTAATTGCAACTATAAGTCATTTTTTATTATTTTCTAAAAAATTAGTTATTTCTTCTTCATAACATACTTTCTAAATAATGCATTATATTGCAAGCTAGCAATTAGATAAGAATATAATAAATATATTTTAAATTACAAAATTTACAAAAAATACACAAGGTAAGCGAAATTAACTTCATATTGACACTTCTCTGACATTATCAATGGATATAATTAGAATATAGAATCAATAATACTAATTTTATTAATGAGGAGATATTAAAATGAAAAATATATATTTAAAAAATAAAATACTATCAGGATTAATAACAGGAGGCATTCTTTTATCATCTACAAGTACAACTTTCGCAACAACTGCTAACCCATTAACAAATGAGTCTAAACAAATAGTAACTAAAATACAACAACGTTTAGAAACAAGTTCTGAAAACCTTATATCTAGTAATGCTATAACTCAAGACGAAGCTGATAAAATCAAAGCTGTTATAAATAGAGCTAAATCTACAACCAAAACAAATTCAGAAAAGAGTAAAACTATGCCTGAGAAAATGGCTAATTTATATATGACTAGCAACATGCTCAATCATATAAATCCTTTAACTTCACTTGTAGATAATGGAACTATAAATCAGACCCAAGCAGACAAAATCATAATGAAGCAATTATACCTATATCATAAACTACTTTATGATGTAAAATAGTTTATAACATAGGTATTGATTTTTGCATGAATACATATTTCTAAAGTTTTTAGAAATATGTATTCATATATAGAATTATATGTAAGTAGTTGTGAATTATACAAGGCGGTTTTATTAATAAGCATTAATATTAATTAATGAGCATTAATATTGATTAATAAGTACTACACATTATAAAAAGCGCTGCCCATATTTATGGCAGCGCCTTAATTTATTCATTCTTAAATTGATTCTTATCACACTAGAAGAAACTTTAATATACGATATCACTTATTCCTAATGTCTTAAGAATACCCGTTGCGATTCCATTAGCTATCTTTTGCTTATAAGCGTCGGTAACTAATAGCTTTTCTTCTTCTGGATTAGTAATAAATGATGGTTCTACCAATATGGCCACAGCATCCGTACTATCCAAAACCACTAAACCTGAAGATGTTTTAAGACCTCTATCAAATCTTTCAATTTCTTTAACTAATGCAGTTTGGACTGCCTGAGCTAACTTTTCTCCATCTGCACTTCCCGTAAAATACCAAGTCTCCGTGCCATGAGCTGACGGAGCATCAAAAGCATTTATATGAATACTTACAAAATAATCTGGTTTAGCGTTATTAGAAATATCACATCTTGCTTGGAGACCAGCCATTGTACTAACAGGTAACTTTACCTTATCACTATCACTTGTGCATATAACATCAACATCATTCTTAGCTAATATATCACATACCTTATTAGTAACTTCTAATGTTATAGTCTTTTCTTGAAGGCCTGATTCCGATATCGCTCCTGGATCACTTCCTCCATGCCCTGCATCTAACACTATTTTGTACTTTTCTCTAGTAGTAAAATCCATTCTAACTTCACTAGTCAGAGGTTTACCATCTTCTGACTTAACATTCTCTGTAACTATTAAAGTATATGTGGTATTAAGTTCATAATTTTCTACTGGTTTAACTATTATTTTTTTATTGCCACTAGCTAAACTAACTATAATATCTATGTAATTATTATTTTCTCCAACCACTTTAATGTTTGTGGTGTTCACAGTTGTAGCGCTCAAGGGAATATTAAAACTCACTGTCCAAGGTTTACTCACTATCACATCTTTTTTTGAATCCATATTTGTAAACGTACTAGCCTTTACTACTAATTGCATAGGTATACATAATGCGAAAGATAAAAGCATAATTATAAATACTTTAAAAATATTCTTCATATAATCCCTCCTAAATCATCATAGTCTTAAGTTTAATTATCATAATTACTTGGATAATTTTAATCATGAGTGTAAATTGTGGTATAACACAATTTAATTATACTACACTTTTATTCCTCACTCCATAATATATAGATATTTTTTGATTTTTTAAAGAATCATGTCCAAAATAGTTAGAAAATAATGAAAGTGACTATAATATTCTATAGCCACTTTCATTATTTTCTAATTATTATCTATCCTCCCTAAAATATGGTGTTCCCAGATTCTTAGGTGGAGCATTCCTTTTAGATTTTTTCATAGATACAATTACAAGAATTGTTATGGTAACTAAATACGGAAGCATATCTACTAGGTATTGAGAAACTTGAATCCCAGCTCCTTGAAGTCTAAATCCTATTATATCAAGGCCGCCAAATAAAAATGCTCCAAGTATTGCCTTATAGGGGTTCCACCCTGAAAATATAACTAGGGCAATGGCAATCCACCCTCTACCTGCCACCACGTTTTCTTGCCAATTAGGTATATAAACAAGCGAGAGATAAGCCCCTCCAAGTCCACATAATGCTCCTCCCATTAAAATATGAACATACTTATATAAAGTAATGTTTATACTTGCTGCATCTGCTGAGCCGGGGTTTTCCCCTATTGCTCTTAAATTTAACCCTTTGCTAGTATTATATAAATATACACCAATAACCACTGCCAAAATATAACCAAGATAAACAAAAGCATCTTGTTTAAAAAATATTGGTCCAATAACAGGAATATCACCTATTAACGGAATTGAAAAAGGTATAAAAAAACTTTTCACAGCCGCAGGTGCTGTTTGTCCCACAAGTTGTTTTCCTACTAAAGTTGAAAATCCACTTCCAAATGTAGCCAGGGCAAGTCCAGTAACGACTTGATTTGCTCTTAATGATATAGTTAAAAAAGCGAATATTAAGCCACCAAATGCTCCAGCAACCATCGCTCCAAGGATTGCGGCAAAAACATTTCCTGTTGTTAGCCCTACGAGAAAACCCATTACAGCTCCCATGAGCATCATACCTTCTACTCCAAGATTAAGGTTACCAGATTTCTCTATTAAGATTTCACCAAGAGTTGCAAAAAGAAGAGGGGTTCCTGCAACTATTGCTGCAGCTAAAAATGTCATTATTCCGTTCATTTAGCATCACCTACTTTACTCGCAATCTTAAACTTAATAAAAAACTCACTACCAAGCACAAAAAACAATATCATAGCTTGTAACACAAGTGCGGTGGCAGCTGGTATGGCATAAGATGTTTGAATGAATGAACCACCTTGCTGAAGAGCTGCAAATAACACTGCAACAACCATAATAACTGGAGCACTTAGATACCCAAGCCAGGCTACAATTATAGCTGTAAATCCAACACCTCCAGATATGTTCTCAGAAAGGGTATTACTGATGCCCGAAGCTTGAATCATGCCAACAAGACCACATAACCCACCGCTTAAAAGTATAGATATAATTATCGTTTGCTTTATATTAACCCCAGAATAAAGTGCAGTTTTTTCACTTTCACCTAGCACTGAAATTTCATAACCAGTTTTAGTATATTTCATAAAAATAAATATAAATAAAACTAAAACAATCGCAAATATCCATCCAATATGTACCTTGAAAATCTCTGGAAGTGTAGCATTATCAGTAAAGTTTGCGATTTTCGCAAAACCCCTTGCATCAGGGTCCTTTAACGGTCCATTCCGAAGGAAAACTATCCATTTAATAGCAATGTAATTCATCATCAAAGTAACTATTGTTTCGTTAGTACCCCATTTTGCTTTAAAGATTGCAGGGATAAATGCCCACAAACTTCCCCCAACTATGCCTGCTACCATCATTAATACTAATAATATAGGTCTTGGCATTTCTGGGAATTTAAGCGCAAACATTGAAGCTGCAAAGGCTCCCATAAGAATTTGGCCTTCAGCGCCAATATTCCAAAAATGCATTTTAAATGCTACAGCAATGCCTAGGCCTGCTATGCAAAGAGGAATGGCTAGTTTAATAGTTTCTCTAATTGAATAAGTCGACCCAAAAGCTCCTTTAACCATTGACGCATAAATATCTAAAGGATTTTTATTCATCAGTATAAAAACTATGCTAAATACAAAAAGCGCTAGTATCACTGATGAAATTCTAATGAATACACTTTTACCTTTGCTTATTTCATCTCTTTTTATAAACCTTAGCATCCTTTCCCCCCCCTATGTTTCTTTCTGCTTATTTTTATGACCTGTCATAAGTAACCCAATTTCCTCTTTTGTAGTTTTATCACTCTGCAAAATTCCAGTAATTTCGCCACCACAAATCACCATTACTCTATCACAAAGCTGAATTAACACATCTAAATCTTCTCCAATAAAAAGCACTCCTACCCCCTTAGCCTTTTGCTGATTTATCAGGTCATATATAGTATAACAAGTATTTATATCAAGTCCTCTTACTGGATATGCCATTATGAGTAGTTTTGGGTTTGCTGCAAGTTCCCTTCCTAGTAGTATTTTTTGAATGTTTCCTCCAGATAAATTTTTAATAGGATAATACATTCCTGGGGTTTTTATTTCAAGCTTTGTAATGATTTCATCTGCTATAATTACCGCAGGCTTTTTATCAATAAAAAATCCCTTTTGAGAATGATATTTTTTAAGCATTAAGTTATCTACCATATCCATGGAACTAACAAGCCCCATACCAAGTCTATCTTCTGGAATAAAACTCATGCTAATACCTTTTTTGATTAATTCTCTCGTATTTTTCCCTACAATATTTTCACCCTCAAAATTTATTTCCCCATCTTTTACTGGCCGCATTCCTATAAGTGCTTCACATAATTCCTTCTGGCCACTGTTTACAATGCCTGCCATTCCAAGTATTTCTCCCTCTCCAATAGTAAAGCACATTTTTTTTACTCTCTCTATTCCCTCTTCATCAAGTACTTTAAGATCCTTAACCTCTAAAATATTTTCACTGCTATCAAATTTTACTTTCTTAATAGATAAATCTACAGGATGTCCAACCATGAGCTCTGCCAGTTTCTTAGGATTAGTATCTTTTGCATCAAGAGTAGCAATGGTTTCACCCTTTCTAAGGACAGTTATCTTATCTGATAACTCCATAACCTCGTCCATTTTATGGCTTATGAATATTATGGCACAACCCTGCTCTTTCATTTTATTAATTATTTTAAATAGCTTTTTTGTTTCCTGAGGAGTAAACACTGTAGTAGGCTCATCTAGAACAAGTATTTTTGCACCTCTATACATTACCTTAAGTATTTCTAATATTTGTTTTTCTCCCACTGTCATGTCATATACTCTTTTATTAACATCAACCTCAAGACCATACATATCAGATAGGTCTGTAATATTCTTGATTACACTATTCTTATTTATAAAAAAATTAGTCTTTTGACCGATCATTATGTTTTCGAGGCTTGTCATTACTTCTACCAGTTTAAAGTGCTGATGAATCATTCCAATTTTTGCATTTATAGCATCCTTTGGTGCAGAAAATTTCACTTCTTTTCCACTAACAAAAATAGAACCTCTGTCAGGAATATAAATTCCTGACAGAATGTTCATTAGTGTACTTTTTCCTGCTCCATTTTCTCCAAGCAATGAATGTATTTCACCGCTATTTATTTCTAAATTAATATTATTATTGGCAACTACCTTACCAAAAACCTTGGTAATTCCCTTCATTAATATGTGTGGAACAGTACTCATAATATCACCCTTTTCTATTTTACTTTACCTTCTACCCCTTTAACAAACCAATCAAATAGAAGCATATCCTTATCTGACATAACTTCACCTTCTTTAATTCTTAAAGTCCCAGTATTATCATAAATTGGGCCTGCAAATACCTTGTTTTTCCCAGAAATTATTTCTGCCTTAGCACTATCAACTGCAGCTTGTGCAGTAGGTGGAGCATTTTTGGTTAAAGGAGCTAAGTATATTATACTTTTACTGTCATCTGCTTCCATTGCTCCCCAATAGCTTTCTGATTTCCAAGTTCCGGCAATAATTTTGCTAACTTGATCTGCATAATATGGTCCCCAATTCCAAATCGGAGCTGTCATATAAGCATTTGGTGCAGCTGCGCTCATATCTGAATTGTAACCTATAGACCAAACTCCCTTTTCCTCTGCAGCTATTTGTGGTCCAGTTGTGTCCTGGTGCTGAGCAATAACATCTACACCCTGATCTAAAAGTGCCTTTGCCGCTTCTTTTTCCTTAGCAGGATCATACCAAGTATTTGTCCATACAGTCTTTACAACTGCTGTTTTATTAACAGATTGCACTCCAAGTGCAAATGCATTTATACCTCTAACACATTCGGGAATGTTCATAGCTGCAACATACCCTATTTTATTTGATTTAGTTTTCATTCCTGCAACAATACCTGACAAGTATCTTACCTGATAGTCTCTACCAAAGTAATTTGACATATTAGTTTCTTGCATATATCCTGAGCAATGCATATATTTTATTTCAGGATGTTTTTTCGAAGATTTGTCCATTCCTTCCATGAATCCAAAGCTTGTTCCAACAATTACTGTAACTCCATTGTTAATCATTTCCTCACACGTCTTATCTACCTCTGCTGTATCTTCTGCTACATTTTCCTTAAATACTGTCTCTACCTTATCTCCAAGTTCTTTTTCAAGATATAATCTTCCTTGATCGTGAGCAAAAGTATATCCACCATCACCAATAGGCCCTACATAAATAAACCCTACCTTTACCTTTTTACTAGCTTCTGGCGCAGCTGGTGCTTCTGGTGCAGCCTCATTCTTGCTCGCACAGCCTGTTAAAAGGCCTCCCAAAACTAGTATTAGTGTAAGCATTAACCCAATAATTTTTTTCATTGAATATCCCCCTATTTTTATAAGATTTTATAATATTTATACAAAGACATGAAGTCTTTAATATACTTATTTCTTCTATAACAACTACCCATAGCCAAACTATTTATGGTCCCTTATAGAAATGTTTCCATCATATTACTCAGAATACAGAATATTTAAAATTTTTGCAATATTACAATATTATTTTATCCAGTATATAAGTACATAATACAATATAAGCAATTAAAAGTATATATAAAACTTTACATTATTTTTATTAGTTAATTTTATTCTTAAGATTTCTTTTCTTATCTACCTTGAGTGCAATGAAAATCGCAATTACTGTTCCGCCCCAAACTGCTCCACATCCGATTGTCATCATTACTATAGCACTTGTTGACATATGAATCCCTCCAATTATTCATTTATTTCGGTTCTGCATTTGCTTCATTATTAGTTAATAAATCCTTCTCTTCTTGTGCTTTTGCAGTCCATTTTTTCTTATAAAGTACAACAGATACACCAATCATTATTACTACGGTTCCCCAACCGAATGCGATATTAGAAACGACTGAAACTGTATCTTTACTAAACAATTCAGTAATTAAATTAAATGTATTTGTTACTACAACCGCTCCCAGTAATAAGGGTGTGAAGTATCTTAATAAATAATCCCACCATTTACCAACACTAAAGTCAGAGTAAGCATTTGCTTCCTCCCGAAGCTTACTAGTTCCATAAATGCTGCTAATCACAATAACTTCTACGAGGCCTAGTCCAGCAATCACAATATTTCCTACATAAGCGTCTACTATATCTAGGATATAGTTAAATCCTGCATAGCTTGCAAAACATGCACTACCACAGAAACCAACAACGGAAATTATTGAAACAAGCTTTTCTCTAGAAATATTGAATTTGTCAAGTGCTGCAGTTGCAAACGACTCTAGCATTGAAATACTAGATGATATGCCTGCAATAAATAGACAAAAGAAGAAGATGAATCCGAGTAGCCCTTGGACTACTACATTTGATGACATGGTTGAAATAGCAATTGGGAATGCGATAAATGCTACCCCTGCACCTGTTCCAAATGCTGTAAATTCTACACCCATAGTATTTACTAAGTGGCCTAGCGTTGAAAATACTAGTATCCCAGCAATAAGATCAAAACTTGCATTGGCTAGAACTGTAATAATTGCACTGTTTACAATATCTGCTTTATCATTTAAATATGAACCATATGCAATCATAACGCCTACAGCTAAAGTTGTTGAGAAAAACACTTGGGCGTAAGCCGAAACCCAGATACTTGGATCCAAAATTTTCGAAAAGTCTGGTTTAAATAGTGCTTCTAATCCTATTGCGGCACCGTCTAAACTAATTGAGTTAATCATAAATATAATCATGAGTAACAGTAACAATGGTGTAAAAATTGTAGACATTTTCTCAATCCCATCAGAAATGCCTTTTCTAACAATAAGCCAGTTACAAAACCAAACTACAATAACTGCGATTAAAATATATATACTTATACCTGCACTGAAATCCAATGCATTTTTTGCGCTTCCTGTTACCATACCCATAATAGGTCCTGGATCTGAAAGCCAATTAATAATACCAAATGCATGTCCTAATGAAAAAACCATAAATACAACAGATACAGCAATAATTGCACAGTAATACGTCATAACCACAATGGGTACCATTACTTGAATCCACCCAATAATTTCAAGCTTTTTCTTTAAACTTGAAAAGGCTTTTACCGACCCTCCACGTATTTTTCTACCAAAAGCATATTCCATAATCATTAAAGGTACAGCACATGTAATCAATGCTACAAAATAAGGCAAAAGAAACGCTCCACCTCCATTTTTATAGGCTTGGAATGGAAATCTCCATAAATTACCGAGTCCTATTGCAGCTCCTGCTGCTGCAAAAATAAATCCTTTTCTGCTTTTCCAATTTTCTCTCATTGCAAGATCCCTCCTCCATAATATAATATTGTTTTATACGACTATAAAAACATTTTTCCAGCAAGCTTTAGCATCCATATATATATATGCTATATTATACCAATCTAATATTTTAACAATCTATTAATAGAAATTATATCACTTTTCTCATAGAAAGTTACTTATTTCTTATATATTAAGTAAAATTTCTTCAGTTATAAAAATGTAAAAAAAGTAACCTTATATACCCAGACTACTTTTTTCCATAAACTTATTTTTATATGTAGGAAGTGAGCAAATCTGAACCTATCTATTAATTATTAAACCACTGAACAACACCTGACTTTAGCATGTATTTAGCTTCTACTATTTTTATATTGCCATTTTGTAATTCTTCTTTAATAATTCTTGATTCTTTTAATTCACGACTAGAATTATAAATATTTTCATTTGTTACTTCTTCAATTAACTTTTCGCCTTGCAAATTCTTTGATTTTACTTTTTTAACCGAAGGTTCTATCTTATCTGTTATTGCTCCAATATTTCCAAGTTGTTCTTTTTCATTTTCTACTGCTGCCTCAACTGCTCCACAATGATCATGTCCCATTACAACTATAAGAGGTGTTTTTAAATATTTCACCGCATATTCAACGCTTCCTAGTTCTATCTTATCCATTACATTACCTGCTACCCGAATAACAAACAAATCACCAAGTCCTTGATTAAAAATAAATTCAGGTGGTACACGAGAATCTGAACAAGTAATAATTACTGCAATCGGATCCTGGCCTTTTACTAATTCTTCCTGTTTTGTGGTACTTAAGTTAACTTGCATTAGTTGATTTTTCTGAAACCTCTCATTACCAGCCTTTAATAGCTTCAATGAATTATCCGGGTTTTTTATCTCCCCTATTTTACTTGTTTTAATTTCACTATTAGGTGAACCTATTGCAATGTTACTTCTACTTAACCCACTTCCAGTACATAATATTACTATAAATATAATAATCGAAATTCGTGACAGTGCCTTTTTCATAATACTTTCCCTTTTTTTATATATAACTTATGTAGTTATATATAAATCCTTTCTAATTTATTTTTATTATTAGTAAAGTTAATTCTTATATAAAACATGTAATACGAGTATTTTAGAGTTCACCTTATTATTTGATTTTTTTTAAAATCCTATACCTTTTCTTTCCTAAAACCTTGTACAATTCACTATAATTTTGCCTAATACAATATCATTTTTTTAAAATATTGCTGTGTAATTATCAACTAATAGCATATTTAAATATTTTTACGCAAAAAAAAAACACTAAGTTAAACTTAGTAGTTTTTTGTTACCTGGCGACGACCTACTCTCCCACAAAGTTACCCCTGCAGTACCATTGGCGCATTGAAGCTTAACCGACCTGTTCGGTATGGGAAGGAGTGTTACCTTCATGCCATAATCACCAGATTGAGAATATAAATATTCTCTGAAAATTGCACAGT